>NZ_JBHTLM010000010.1:0-185014 GCF_042678945.1 Paenibacillus puldeungensis
AGTATCGACAGGTATTCTTTATTTAGGCTTGTAGGTTTTAAGGTTTAAGTTTTGAAAAACAGGTGCGAGTACACAATTATTTTCATCCGCGGCGGTCGGAATGGCACATTACGGGATTGTTTGTACAACCAATCAATAATACGAACAACAGAATTGGAAACAAATACTTCAAGTAATCCCCCGACAACTTGGCCCCCTCCGCCTATGAACTATTTATGGCTTCATCGGAATTGGCCGATCTTGTCGGGCGTGAAGTGGACCTCATTTTTTTCCCCCAAGCCACCCCTGTCTTTAAAGCACAGATCATTGGATCAGGAGAGTTGCTGCAAGATTCGAAGCCTTATACCCGGCAAATAGCATATATGCACGCTTTGAAGGAATATGCCCTGCTTAATGAAGAACGTAAAGAAATCATGGAGGGTTACCGGAGAGGGTGATGGAATTGAACCGCGATATATTAGCGAACAAATCAGAAACAATCAATCGGTGTCTGAAACGAATCCAAGAAGAATACGATGGGAAAATGGAGTAATTGATAAATTACTCAACCGCAGCCTAAAGGCAATGGTCGGTTTCCGCAACATTGCCGTACACGACTACCGAAGCATACAGATTGAAATTGTTCAGGCCATTATAGAGAACCACATCGATGATTTCGTTTCCTTATAACAAAAGTTAGGGTTTTCAGCTCAGATATCACCGAAGAATAGACCTAATACAAACGCCCTTTCGACTTTCAAATCAGAAAGCGAAAGGGCGAATTAGTTGATTGCTGGATTTGCTCGGATTCACCAGATTGCAGCTCAATTGCAGCTATTTTCCGGTACGCTGGCGGTATTCCACCAAGTCTTCTATTGTAACTACCGTCATGCCATGCTTGTTCGCAAAATCGGCTACCTCTGGCAATCGGGCCATTGTTCCATCCGGGTTGGTCAATTCGCACAGCACCCCGTAAGGCTTGTGTCCGGAAAGTCGGGCCAAATCGACAGAAGCTTCCGTGTGCCCCTGGCGCTCCAAAACGCCCCCTTGCCGAGCCCGCAGCGGAAATACATGCCCGGGATGGCATAGATCGGACGGTTTGGCATGTTCTGCGATGGCTGCTTTAATTGTGGTTACCCGGTCGGACGCCGACACTCCGGTCGTCACCCCTTCACTGGCCTCGATGGAAATGGTAAACCCTGTTTGATACCGGCACGTATTGTGCTGGACCATCATCGGAAGCTCTAACTCCTTGACCTTCGCCTCCGGCAGGCAAAGGCACACGATCCCGCTGCATTCGCGAATCAGCATCGCCATCTGCTCCACCGTCAGTGTATCCGCGGCAAAGATCAGATCGCCTTCGTTTTCCCTTCCCTCATCATCGGTCACCAGAACGCCCCGGCCTTCCCTTAGTGCGCTCAGCGCCTTTTCCACCCGTTCCGACGGGCTGCCGAACTTCGACAATAACGATTGATTCATGGTATACGCCTCCATATGAATAGTAGACTTACCAGAATCAGGGTATAGAAAAAGACAGTTTTCTTCAAAACTGCAGAGAAAAATAAACCCTGTACCTCATCATCACTGTCCTATCCTCTTCCATCCAGACTGTCACTGTCGGCACTGGCCTCGCACCAGTTCTGCTGACTTCCTCCACACTTTATGGGGGAACGCTTGCGGGCTCCCCGGCTCTTTTTGACCCGGGATACCGCCGATGGGGAATTTCACCCTACCCTGAGAATAAGTCATCTCAAACGTTACCACTATGGCGCAGGGTGTCTATGACGTTTATCTCTCAAATTGCTGAGTTAACCGATTAATTTTGTTTATATTGCCACCCTTTGATATGATAAAAGAGCAATATCATCCATAAAGTTCCTTTCGCTCTTTTTGCTCAAATCACCCTATTCATTAGGAGGCATAGATTTATGAGTAAAAAAATAACCGAAATCCCGTTTTCTATCCTGGATCTCGCCCCGATTACCGTCGGCAGCACGGCCGCCGACTCCCTGCGGAATACACTGGACCTGGCACAACATGCCGACCAGTGGGGATACAACCGCTACTGGCTTGCGGAGCATCACAGCATGCCCGGCATTGCCAGCTCGGCCACGTCGATCGTGATCGGGCATGTGGCCGGGGGAACCAAGCGCATCCGCGTCGGCTCCGGCGGCGTCATGCTGCCCAATCATTCGCCGCTCGTCATCGCCGAGCAGTTCGGCACGCTCGAATCGCTGTACCCAGGGCGAATCGATCTTGGGCTTGGGCGAGCGCCGGGCTCCGACCCGCTCACCTCGCAAGCGCTCCGTCGCGGCCCCGGCAGCGACGGGCAGGATTTCCCGGAGCGGCTTAGCGAGCTCCGGGGGTATTTCCACCCCGCGCCGGGTAGCGGGGCGCGGGTACGGGCCATCCCGGGCGAAGGTCTGAACATCCCGATCTGGCTGCTCGGCTCCAGCGGCTTTAGCGCGCAGCTGTCCGGCCAGCTCGGTCTGCCGTTCTCCTTCGCCAGCCACTTCGCGCCGGATTATTTACTCCCGGCGCTCGATCTGTACCGCCACCAGTTCCGCCCATCGGAGGAACTGGCGGCGCCCTACGCCATGGTCGGCGTGAACGTCATCGTCGCCGATACCGACGAGGAGGCTCGCCGCCTGGCGACCTCGCAGCAGCAGCAGTTCCTGAACCTGATCCGCCGGCAGACCGGACAGCTCAAGCCGCCGGTGGACAGCATGGAACCGATCTGGACGCCGCAGGAAAAAGCGCTGATCGAGCGGCAGCTCGGCTTTGCTGCGATCGGCTCGCCGGATACGGTGCGTCAGCGGCTGGAGATATTGCTGCAGCAAACCGATGCGGATGAAATGATCGTCGCCGCTCAGGTATACGATCATAAAGCCCGCCTACGCTCGTATGAGCTGCTTGCGGAAATCGTGCATTAAAGCTGAGGCAGCCCGCTGGACTAAGTGTCCAGCGGGCTGTTTTACTTTAATAAATCGTCCGTCCCTGTTCATCCGGTATACCGGACTTCCGGTAAAAATATGTGTTAATCACATCGCGCCAATGCTTGGCATGCTCGGCCTGCTTAGCGAGTCGACCCGCCACCTGGGCGTGGCGGATATCATCGATTTTATCCCTTAGTCCCTCCCAGCTCTGGACAAAGCCCTCCGCCTCTTCTGCCCCGGTAAAGTGAGTATCGTAAATATGCTGGATTACGGTTTTGCCCGAATGCAGCACATGGGAATAGGGTACATGGTGAAAAAAGAGTAGCAGTTCGTCCGGGCACGTCCCCAAAGACTCGAACATTTCGGTGTTCGGACTAAAATATTGGGCCGCATAGCCCGTCCCGCTGCGCTTCGTCCGATCAACCCCAATCCCGTCCCGGTCCGCAAAATGGTACGTCCCCCAGCGCGAATACTCGTACCCGTCCACGTCAGGTCCGTAATGCGTGTGGGGCGTCACCATCCAGCCGACGCCGAGCGGCGCGGTGTAGCTCTCGTAAATAGGCCATGACTTCATGAGCATACCGGTGACTCCCGCTACAACCGCAGGATGATTGCCGAACGTCAGCCGTGTCCATTCATCGGCAATCGCCTCGGCGGACAAATCCGGATTCCAGACGAGTCGCCCGTAACCGTACAAATTGGCCTGCGCCAGCGTATGCCCCGTCCAGTTCTCCTCGTCCCCGATGTTGGATACGGCCGCTACGCCGCTATGCGGAAAGGGAAACCGTGAGCCGCCGACAATATCCTTCACCCTCGTCTCGGGTCCCAAGGCATAGGTGTCGAAGTCCAGCACCTGCTTCCACTGCGGCACCAAATAGCAAAGGTGCCTCTGCTGTCCGGTATATTCCTGCGCCACCTGGAACTCAATCACCTGATTGGTATGCGGCAAGGCGCCAAACAGCGGGGAAACCGGCTCGCGGACCTGAAAATCCATCGGTCCGTTTTTGATTTGCAGGATGACGTTATCCCGAAACTTGCCGTCCAACGGCTTAAAATGATCGTACGCCGCGCGGGCCCGATCTGTCCGGCGATCGCGCCAGTCCTGCATGCAGTTATATACGAAGCAGCGCCAGATGACCAGACCGCCGTAGGGCTCCAACGCCTCGGCGAGCATATTGGCTCCATCGGCATGATCGCGTCCATAGGCAAACGGGCCCGGGCGATGCTCCGAGTCAGCTTTGACCAGGAATCCGCCAAAGTCGGGGATGGCGGTGTAAATCTGCTGGACTGCAGTTTTCCACCAAGCTTGAACGCCCCTGTCCAGTGGGTCTGCGGTACTCAGGCCACCGATGGCGATCGGTGCGGCAAAGTTCACGCTAAGAAACAGCGCGATACCATACTCCCTGAACACCGCGGCCACCCGGGCTACGTCCAGCAGCAACTCGCCGGTAATAAAGTGCGTCTCCACTTCATGCACATTCACGTTATTTATCGAAATAGCGTTGATTCCGGTGGAGGCCAGTATACGGGCATAATCTTTAACTCGCTGCAAGTCAGTGACCATACTGCCGTCTCGATAAAAAATCGAACGTCCCGCATACCCCCGTTCGATGGAACCGTCCGCATTATCCCATTGGTTGATCATCCGCAGCCGGTTGCGCGGGCACTCCCTGACGTTAAGCCCCTCTGGGCAGATGCCCATGGAGATCAACCGCAGCAGATGGAACGCGCCGTACATTACGCCTCTCGCCGATCCGCCCGTAAGCAGCAGGCAGTTTTCGCCGCCTTCCCGGACATGAAGCAGGGTGAATCCATCGGCTTCGAGGGCTGCACTAGCCTTAGGGACTCGCCATGGCTTGCCTTGGGCTGATGTTTGGGATATAGGACCCGTTTCCGACATCGGCAGAGGGTCAAAACCGGGTTGAACCGCGAGCTTACTCACGGTCCCCGAACCTTCCCCGGCTGCCCCCGCTGTCTCCGCCCCCTCCGGCTTGTTCACCTGCAGCAACAAACAGGAAGTGCCAGTCGGTTCCTGCACCACCTCTGGCGTAAAGCCGAGCATGGACCGAATTCCCTCCTGCAATTCAGCCACCGCCGCGGCCAATACCCCCTCAATCCGCCCGGCAACGACGATCTGTTGGATCAATGGCTTGTAAACCTCGCACACCTCAGAATCATTCACCTTAGCATACTGAAGCCACGCTTTGTACAAAGCGCTTCCACCTGAACCCGCACAAAAGCTATCCACCCCGTTTGTGCTTCCGTTTGTGCATTCATTTTTGCTCTCGTTTGTACTGTTGTTTGTGCTCCCTTTTGGGCTTCCGTTTGTAGTCGCGCTAAAGCTTTCCCCCGATATTCCGCCAGTATTTTTGCTCATCCGTACGCCCCTCTCCTCTCTCAAACATCTGAGCCCGTTCACTAGTTATGCGCCTTCTATCATTGTTGGACCTGTCTATCCTGTTTCCACCTGTCCACTACTTATGCCACTACCCACATAGACAGGCAAAAAATAAGGGACATTTATGGCCCTATTTCTCCCTTTTTACCTCTTTTACACAAAATAGGGGTAAAAAATGGCCCTATTTCTACGAAGTAGGCATAAAAACCGCCTTTTGGGCGTCTTTGGAAGAAAATAAGACCATAAAATTCCCCTATTTTATGAATCATAGTCATTTTTAATTAAATAAGGCCATTTTTATCCCCTATTTGGGTTAACCCCCCCGGCACTCTACCAAGAGAGGCCGAAGGCAAACTCACCCTTGCGCCCCTTCCACCACGCGGTAAAAGGCGGGCTTCGGCCGATGCGAGGCGTCGAACAGGAACGGCCAGTTTTTGCGGCCGCGTACCGGGAAATCGTCCAGCCATGTGTAGTCGTCCGCTGCTCCCCAGAACGTGACGGAGCCGATTACATCGCGGTATTCCTTTAGCAGCCGGAATATCGCTTCGTACCGCTGCGCCTGGAGCTCGGCCATCTCCGGGGTCGGCTCCGCAAGATCGCTCCGCCGATCCTCGAAGCGGAACACGGACATATCCAGCTCCGTGAGATGAAGCTCCAGCCCAAGCGAGGCATACTTCTCGATAGCCGTCCGTATGTCGTCCAGCTGCGGATCATACAGATTCCAATGAGCCTGCAGCCCAACCCCGTGCAGCGGCACACCTTGATCCAGCAGCGACTTCAGCAAACGGTAAATTTTATCCCGTTTATGCGGGTGGGATTCGTTGTAATCGTTGTAGAACAGCAGCGCGTTCGGGTCCGCTTCATGCGCATATTCAAACGCCTTGGCGATAAAATCCGGCCCGGCGATGTCAAGCCACTTGGAGGATCGCAGCAGCTCTTCCCCCTCGTCCGACACCGCCTCGTTAACGACGTCCCAAGCGTAAATCGCCCCCTTATAGCGCCCCACAACCGTATCGATATGCGACTTCAGCCGCGAAAGCAGGGTTCCTCGATCCGTGAGATTCTCGCTCCCGTCCTCAAACAGCCAATCGGTAGACTGGTTGTGCCAAACGAGCGTGTGGCCGCGAACTTTCATGCCGTGCCGCCCAGCGAATGACACAAGCGCATCGGCAGCGCCGAACTCATAAGTATCTTTCGCAGGATGAATTCTTTCGAATTTCATTTCGTTCTCCGCCGTAATGCTGTTAAAGTGATGAACCAGCAGTGCTTCCTGCGCTCGGATCGTCAGCGGATTTACCGCCGCGCCGATCAGAAAATCTCCATCAAACACTTCCTTAAGCTTCGGCTCGCTGCGAGTTCCTGCTTGATTTGTCCCCGTGATTCCTTTCACATTCATCAGTCCTCCCGCCATTTCTCAACTTTCCTGATATGTCCATCAGTTCTTCCGCTTCCGTAACTTTCTCGACACATCCGTCAACTCTTCAGCTTCCTTAAACCTTCCTGTCACGTCCATCTCAGCGCTTCCGCCTTCCCCAACTTTCCTGACATACCCATCAACCCTTCACTCCTCCCAAGGTCATGCCCTGCACAAAATATTTCTGCAGGAACGGATAAACCATAATGATCGGCACACTGGCAACGATTGTCATTGTGGCGCGAATGGACGTCGGCGTCACCAAATTGGCGGTATTCTCCGAACCCGCGAACGCGCTGGCATAGTCGCCGCCGTTGTTGTTCACGGACGTATTGGAGTTTTGCAATATTTTCATCAGCTCGTACTGCAGTGTGCTTAGATCGACATTCGATGAATTATACAAAAACACATCAAACCAAGAATTCCATTGCGAAACGGCCGTAAACAGCGATACTGTTGCGAGCACCGGCAGACAAAGCGGCATGACGATGCGCAAAAAGGTCATAAAATCACCGGCTCCGTCGATCCGCGCGGACTCGAGAATCCCCTCCGGCAACCCTTCGATAAACGAGCGAATGATCATCACGTTGAACACGCCGATCAAACCGGGGATGATGTACACCCAGAAGCTATCCATTAGGCCGATCTCACGAATGAGCAGGAAGTTCGGGATCAGCCCGCCGCTGAAATACATCGTTAAAATAAACGCAATGGAAACAAACTTCCGCAGTACATATTCCGGGCGGCTAATCGTATAAGCGACCATCGTGCAGCAGAACACCGATAGCACCGCGCCGACAACCGTGCGCAGCCCAGATATCAGCGTGGCGTGAAAAATCGTCGCCTCTTTAAATACAAAATGATAATTCTCCCAAGTAAATTCCCTCGGCCACAAATAAATGCCGCCTTTGACCGAATCGTTGGCCGTATTCAATGAAACTGCCAGCATATTCAAGAACGGGTACAGCGTCACGATCATTAGGCATGTCATAAACAATATATTGCAAGCATCGAAGATCCGGTCCGATGGCGACTTGAACCGGGCGTGCATGACTGGCGCTTTAGCCATGTGGAACCCTCCTCCTTCAAAAGTCCGCTAGAACAATCTATCCTCGCCCATTCGCTTCGCGATCGAGTTCGCACTGAACAGCAAAATGAAGCTGACCACCGTTTTGAACATCCCCGCTGCGATCGACAGGGAGAAGTTCCCCATCTGAATCCCGTATTTCAGTACGAAAATATCTAGATTTTCAGAATAGTCGACATTCATGCCGTTGCCGAGCAGATACTGCGGTTCAAAGCCGGACTCCAGCAGATTTCCGATATTCATGATCAGCAGGATGACGATGACGGAACGGATGCCCGGCAGGGTAACATTCCAAATGCGCTGAAACCTTCCGGCACCGTCGATCTCCGCTGCTTCATACTGCGCAGGATCGATGCTAGTCATTGCCGCCAAATAGATGATGGTGTTCCAGCCAACGTTTTTCCAAACCTCCGAAACACCGAGGATTCCCCAAAATAATTTGCCTTCCCCAAGCCATAAAATCGGCTCCTTGATGATACCCAGCCAGAGCAACAGCTCATTGATGATGCCGCCGTCTGCCGATAAAGCCGTCGAAATGATGCTGGCCGCGACCACCCAGGAAATGAAGTGCGGCAGGTAGCTTATCGTCTGAACGACCCGCTTGAACGCAATCTTGCGCAGCTCATTCAACAGAATCGCCAGCCCAATCGCCGTCACGAACCCCAGCACCAGATTAATGATGCTCATCGCCAGCGTATTGCGCATGACCTGCACAAAATGCTCATCCTGGAACAAGAACCGGAAATGCTTCAGCCCTGCCCAGTCTTGTTGAAACATTCCTCGGGCCGGCTTGTAGTCCTGAAAAGCGATGGTCCAGCCCCACAAGGGCAAATATTTGAATATAATAAGCCAGATCAAAAATGGCACCGACATCAGCACGAGCACTTTTTGCCGCAATAGCGTACTGAAGAAGCCGTTCGAGCTACGGGCAGGCTTTCCCGTTGCTGCAGTCTCACCCGGTTTTAGTCGCGTCACATTGTCCATGGGTGTCCTCTCTCCCTTCCCAAAAAACGGGGTTATATCGTGCGTATAGAAAAGGCCGGGACCATGTTCATGAACAGATGATCCGGCCCTTTCTTGTTAATGAATTCGCTTATTTGCCCTGCACCAGGTCGATTTTTTTGGCAACTTCGTCGGTGATCAGCTTTTCATAGTCGGCGGCGCCAAGCTTGTTGAATTCTTTGATATAATCGCCCCAGAGCCCCTCAAACTCAGCAGGGTTCGCGAGCACCAATTTCGGGAAGTATTTACGCTGCAGGTCGCTCTTCTTTTGCGTGAAAATCTGCGCCGGGGAGCCCTGCTCGATCTGAATGCTCCAAGCCGGATACCACGGACGGTCGTCCGGAGCCGCAAACATTTCCGAGAATGTCTTTGCCCCATAAGCTTTCAGCAGCTTCTTGTCTCCATCCAGGTACGAGGTTTGCGCCACTTCCGGCTGGCGTCCTGCCCCTACGGAGTTACCGTCGGGAATCGTTGAGCCGCTGCCGTAGCGAGGCCAGCTATATTCGAAATACTTGAAGCCGAACGATTCGCGGAACGCATCCGTATTCGTCTGAGCGATTTGCTCAGGAGTCCGGTAGAAGCGACCCTTTTCATCCACCTTATACGTTTCGTCCTTAATTCCCCAGTTGGACAAAATTTGATTCTCGTCGGTCAGCAAATTATTAAAGTATTTGATGATCCGCACCGGATCCTTTGCACTGACCGATATCCCCACCCCGCGGTTGTTGACAAAGGACGGCGGATCCAGGTACTGGTCCTTGATATTCTCGTCGTACACGATCGGGAGAGCCATGTACTCCATGTCGTCATTACCCGACTTTTGCGTAGCTTCATGCAGGTTATTCAGCGCCTGCCCTGCTTGCCATCTGTAATCGAAGAAGCCCACCACTTTACCACCTGCGATCTTCGCCAGGTATTGGTCGTAATTATCCACGAAGGAGGACTTGTCGAACAGTCCTTCTGCATTGAGCTTGTTCAGTTCCTGCAGGTATCGTTTTGTAATATCATCGTCGGCATAGTCGTTAGCCTGGTGTGTCTTCATGTCGATGATGACGCCCCCGTCGTTTGGATATCCCGCCAAATGCATCGGCGCATTCGTAAACGAGAAAAACTTATCCTGCGTCGTCAAAGCAATGTAGCCCGTCAGGTCTTCATCCGGATGTTTTTTCACAAAATCGCGGATGAGATTCAAATACTGGTTAAACGTCTTGATTTTCGGATAGCCAGCTTCCTTCAGCACGCGGCGCTGAATCCAGAAAGCCCCTTGTTCAATATCTGGCGCCGAGATGTACTTACCGACAACCGCGCTAAGCGGCAGAAAATAGATGTTGCCGTCCTTCGCCTTCATCAGGTTGTAATAAGGCTCATAAACCCGTTTAATGTTCGGGCCGTATTTATCAATGAGGTCGTTAAGCGGAATAAAAGCGCCTGCGCTAAGGAGCTTATCAATGGATATCCCTGGCACGATAACATCAGGGTAATTGTTGCTGGCGATGAACGTACCGACCTTCGTGTTTTCGTCGCCAACCAAATGCTCGATTTTGAAGTTAACGCCGGTCTGATCCTCAAATATTTTGCCGATCCGCGTCTCGTTCGTATTAATGTCCTTCCCCGCTGCCGCATTGAAGTATGAGAATGTAACCTTTTTCTCCTGCTGAGATTCCCCGTTTCCGCTCTTGGCCGCGTCCCCATTTTCAGACTTGCTGTTACTTCCCCCGGAGCAAGCCGATAAGATCGAGACCATCATTACTACGGTTAAGCAGCTGAGCCAAAATCGATGTTTGCGCATTCTATAGACCTCCCCTTTCGATCTTCATTTTTTGTAAGCACTTTCAGTATAAAAGAGGTCGGCCTCCTCGTTTACCCGTCAATCTATAGATGCTGCTTAGAAAACTATAGAACCCTTTTCACGGCAAATAAGCTTTCTCCCTCATGCCATGGAACAACCAGCTGAATCTCCGTCCCTTCGCCAGGCAAGCTGTTGATGCTGAAATTAAAAGAGTCCTCATAGTACAGCTTCAAACGATGTATCACGTTCTGAACACCTACCCGCTCACCCATAGGATCTTCGTGATGTAAATAGCCGAGAAGCAGCTCGACCTGCTCCGGCGGCATACCGGCACCGTTATCGCTTACGGAACAAGTCAGCTTGTCTCCGCTTCGTTGAATTACAACCTGAATGCGCCCGCCCTGCTTCAGCGGCTCAATCCCATGAATGCTGGCGTTCTCCACAAAGGTGATGATCGACATTTTGGGGATCAAGCACCCAAGGTCGGCCTCGTCCGTCTGCACATCATAGTCAATTTTGTCGCCAAACCGATACTTTTGGATCTCCAGGAAGCAGTGAACGAATTCCAGCTCTTCGCGGAGCGTGATCATATCCTTATGCCAAATCAGCGAATTGCGGAACAGTTTCGCCATGTGGTGGATAATCCGAGCGGTTTCTTCCTCATCCTTCATGAGGCTGCGCATACGGATCGTTTCCAGTGCATTGAACAGAAAATGGGGATTAATTTGGCTTTGGAGCGCATTAAGCTGGGCATGGCGCCGCTGCAGCTCCAAATCTTTTTTCTGGATATCGGCCACATATACATTGTTGATCAAACTCTTGATTTGCAGCGTCATGCGATTGAATTCCCCGGACAGTTGACCGATTTCGTCACGGGATTCCGCATCCTTGATTATCTCGAAATGCTGATTTTTTACTTTTTTCATATGCTTCAAAATCCGCACAAGCCGCACGTTCATCGACCGGGTAATCCAAATAATGATCAGCGTCGGCAGCAAAATATTGAGGCACGTCAGCACAATCACAAAATTGCGGGACTGCCGCACCTCGCGAAACACCTCATCCTCGGATATCCGCCCCACCAGGCTCCAGCCTTGAAGGTTGCTGCCCCGGGCATAATCCGTCCGAAATTCGATCGTTTTATCCGCAGTGGTCACTTGTTCAAAAGGGACAGCCCCATGCTCCAATTTCAAGTCCGCATCATTCGTGTATTCGACTTCACTCTTGTCGTTCAACAAATAAACATGTCCCTGGAGGTTCAAATTGCCGAAAATTTGCCGGATCGCGGGCATACGCATGTCGATTTTTAAATAATTCCCGGTCTCCAGCTTGGAAAAATAGTAGTAATCCATGCGCCGGATAACGCTGAATCGGTTCAGCACCCCGTCGCTTCCGGTACGCATAATGATCGGGGCCGGCTGCCTGCTCCGGCTGACCTGCTTATACCAAGCCTCCTGCTTCACGTTCTCGTCGATGTACATAATTCCTCCGGAGTACAGCAGGGTCGGATTGTCCACGTATACGCTGATGTTCTCGACAGAATTATACGTGGGACTCGAGGTGTTGATGATGCGCCGCAGGTAAGAGTCGTAAGCCGCCACGTAATCGGCTGGATGCTCGTAGTCCGTCTCGATAATTTCATTCAGCAGGTGGTCCGTATAAAATACCGAGGACACCTCTACCGTGTCGTCCACCTCCTGGCGAAATTCGTTCTTTACCTGCTCCAGCGCCCGGGTAATATCTTCGAGCCGCCGGTTTTTCACATTCGTCGTCGTGACGTTGTAGAAGATCAGGTTGGTGACCAGAATCGGCACAAATACGCACAAAAAATAGAGCAGCAGCATCTTGTCGCGCAGTCTGACATCGTTCAGATTCGGGATCATCGCTTCTTCTCCTCCCGGGGACCGGACGTCCCCTCCCGCAGCAGACGGCTGCGATATTCGCTGGGCGTGACTTTCTCCAGCTTCTCAAACTGGGTGACGAAGTAATCGGGATTGCCGAAGCCAACCCGCTCTGCCACCTCGTAAACGCGCAGATCCGTCTGCCTCAGCAGCCGTTTGGCCTCGTTCACCCGCAGCTGCAGCAGAAAGTCATTGAAATAAATGCTGTAGTGTTTCTTAAACAGCTGGCCTAAATAGACCGGATTCATATAAAAACGGGAGGCGATGCTCTTCAGCGTAATGTTGTCTTGATAATGTGTCTCGATATAGGAGCGTATTTTGTGAATGTCGCCGCGCTGGCGTTCCCTGCGCAGTTCCGCGATATACCTGGAGCTCTCCACCGCGAAGGAAGCAAAGAGCCGCTTGATCTCGCGAAGCGTTAAGTTCAGATCAGGCCAGCCCATCATTGGCGCAAGGAAGCGCAAGCTTTGCTCATCGCCGTCCATACGGCGAACAATTTGTACGATCCCGAGCACGCATTGATGCAGATTCATTTTGACCGCTTCCGGCGCATAACGCTTCTCCTGAAAATCTCGGAACATCGCGCGGATGCTGTCCTCCAGCCGATCCAGCTGCAGCTCCTCCACCTGTTCGATGATCCGGCCATACAAGCCTTGGTCGATAGCGAGATATTGGATCGGCTGCAGGGAAGCTTCCGCGGACAGGACAATGCCGCTGTCATCGCAAATGTATTTGTACTGCAGGGCTTCCCTGGCGGCCTGATAGGCCTCGCGAAGCTCGGTCAGCCTGCTTACCGGACCACCGGCGTAAACAAATACTCGGCCGTCCAAGACCTCCAGCTCACGAAGCAGCCGCTCGGCGAACGAGCGAATGGAATCGCCAAGCGGCGCTAGTGCCCTGTCCGGTACGATCAGGCCAAGGCGATTCCGGTGCTCACGCAAAGGGAAGGTTTGACCATCTCCGGCCAGACGCTCTAATGCAGCCTGCACCAGTTCCATAAACCTAGAAGGTGTGATGTCTTCCGCTTTCTCCCGCCATGGATGATGATCATTCAGCTCCACCAGCATGTAAAACAGCTCGTTCACTGCTTTTAGATTAAGCCGTTCCTCCCAACCTGCAATCGCCCCCTCATCGGCATCCCCCTTAAGGATCGATTCAATCACAGCTCCGCCCTGCAGCCGCTCTTCCCGGGCTCTCGCCTCCTGCCGCTGGCTTAGCTTCCCGTGCAATCTGCGAAGCGTATCCGCAAACTCGGTCTGGTCGATCGGCTTGAGTACAAAATCATGCACCCCGTACCTGACAGCCTGCTGGGCATATTTGAAATCATCATAGCCGCTGATAATGATAAATTCAGGGCCCTCCTCCTCGCTCCGGGTGGTTTGCCGGATCAGCTCCAGGCCGTCAAGCACCGGCATTCGGATATCCGTGATGACCAAATCCGGCTTCAGCCGACGGATCAGCTCAAGCGCATCCTCCCCGTTGTCCGCCTCCGCTACGATGCGAAAGCCGCAGGTTTCCCAATCGATCAGCTTCATCAAACCTTTGCGGGAGAACACTTCGTCATCCACAAGCATGGCATGGTGCAACTGCAAGACCGACTCCTCCTTTTCGCTACGGTGCCCCATAATTTCATATATTTGAGGCTATAGCCTGTATTTTCCTAATCATCATAATACAGATTTTCTACTTTCTGGCTAGAGACAACTAGAAACCGGGCAGAGTAGCGCCTCAATTAGGACTATATGAACCTTATAAATGAAATGGTTAGAAAATTAAATATATTGCATATTTGACCTTGCCACCCAGTAGTTTCCATACTACCATGCAAGTGTAAGAGCATGACTTTGGGAGTTAAAACATAGGAAATGGCGGTGATCAGATGCGTATGGTATTTCGCTGGTTCGGCGAGGGAAACGATACAATTTCGCTGGAGAGCATCAAGCAAATTCCCGGTGTGGAAGGGATCGTTTGGGCGCTGCATGACGTGCCTGCCGGTGAAGAATGGCCGAAGGACCGGATCGAGCAGGTCGTGCAGCAGGCCGCACAGCACGATCTTCACACGGAAGTCGTAGAAAGTGTAAACGTACATGAGGATATTAAACTGGGGCTGCCGACGCGGGACCGGTATATTGAAAACTACAAGCGCACCATCGAAAGGCTGGCCGAGGCCGGTGTCAAAGTCATCTGCTACAATTTCATGCCCGTATTCGACTGGCTGCGCACTGATTTGCACAAGCCTTCCGGCGATGGATCAACGGCGTTATTTTATGAAAAAGCGAAAATCCATAACATTGATCCCTTTGAACTGGTAAGGCTGATCAACCAAGACAGCGCGCTTACCATGCCGGGCTGGGAGCCGGAGCGGCTGCAGCATTTGACGGCCTTGTTTGAGGCGTATCGGAATGTGACGGCTGAGGACCTTTGGGAGCACCTGGGATATTTTCTGGAGGCGGTTATTCCGGTGGCGGAGCGGTGCGGCATCACGATGGCGATCCACCCGGACGACCCGCCTTGGCCGATATTCGGCCTGCCGCGCATCATGACGGGCCAGCCTAGCTTACGCAGGCTGCTGTCGCTCGCGGATAGCCCGGCGAACGGCATTACGCTTTGCAGCGGCTCGCTTGGCGCGAATCCGGACAACGACATCCTTTCGATGATACATGAGTTCCACGACCGGATTCCGTTCGCGCATATCCGCAATGTACACGTATTCGAAAACGGCGATTTTATCGAAACCTCTCACCGCACCGCCGACGGCACCGTGGATATCGCTGGCATTGTGAAGGCTTATTATGACAACGGCTTCACCGGCTACTGCCGTCCGGATCACGGGCGCCATCTGTGGGGCGAGCAATGTCGACCGGGCTACGGGCTATATGACCGGGCGCTCGGCATTATGTATTTGTGGGGGCTCTGGGATGCCTATGCCAAGGCTGCAGGAGTCCCAAGTCGTCAGGCCGGCGAAGAGGAGGTGGCCCGCCGATGAGCATAAGTCCACTGCCTCTGCACCCTTCGCTCGCAGGCAAAACTGCGGTCATCACCGGAGGCTCGGGCATTTTGTGCCAAGCGATGGCCCGGGAGCTGGCGCGTCAAGGTGTGCGGGTCGCGATTTTGAATCGCACGCCGGCCAAAGGCGAGGCCGTTGCCGCTCTCATTCGCGAGGCTGGAGGCGAAGCGATCGCGGTCGGCTGCGACGTGACGGATGCGGAAAGCGTTCGGACCGCGGAAGCGGCCGTTCGGGAACGGTACGGCCCGTGCGATATTCTCGTGAACGGTGCCGGCGGCAACCGCCCGGATGCGAACACGACCTTTGAAACGTTTGATCCCGAACAATTGGAGTGTCCCGGGGTGACGACCTTTTTTGACATAAGCCTGTCCGGCGTACGCAGCGTATTTGATCTAAATCTGGTCGGCACACTGATTCCGACGCAGGTGTTTGCTAAAGCTATGATCGGACGCCCGGGAGCGGTCGTCCTGAACATTTCTTCGATGAGCGCCTACAGTCCGATGACCAAGGTGCCCGCCTACAGTGCAGCAAAAGCGGCGATCAACAACCTGACGGCTTGGCTCTCCGTTCATTTGGCCGAGTCTGGCATCCGCGTCAACGCGATTGCGCCGGGATTTTTCCTGACCGAGCAAAACCGAGGGCTGCTGACGAACCCGGACGGCTCGCTCACCGAACGCTCGCACAAAATTATGACCCATACCCCGATGCGCCGCTTCGGCGTACCGGAGGATCTGCTCGGCACGCTGCTGTGGCTTGCGGATGCCAGCACCTCCGGCTTCGTAACCGGAGCAGTTATCCCGGTGGACGGCGGTTTTATGGCTTACTCCGGTGTTTAGACGGTTAAGCACAGGCGGAGTGAGTCTCCCCCTATGTACAAACGCTGCTAATGATTGCGATTTTAGCGAAAAGTGCTGGTGTCCTTAAAGATGAGGAACCCAGCTTTTTTGCTGTCAGCCGTCATGACATTTCCTTTATTTTCACCCAAAAAAAGGACTATACCCCTCAATCAAGAATACGTTATCATCAAACATGCAACAGCAAGTGTCTATGCATCTTAAATTTATTACCGAGGCAAACTGCGTTGGTCCGACCGGGTAATTAAATGTATTCTGTACATCTATTTTGCTCATTTCGGCTCCCTACACAGAAATAAATGCAAAAAGTGCAGCTAAATCGAGGTAAATGTTCGTTTCCTGCCTTTATACGCCAATTTAGATGTACTTTTTACAATTAAATCATCACCTGCAGCTTACAGGCCAAATTTAGATGTATAAAATGCAGTTATTCTGAATCTGGCTTTTATCTCTGGCAAATCCTCAAGCTAGCGCCACCTAAACCCGCTTTTTTATGCACGCTAGCCCCATCTCAGGCACGTTCGAGCCCAGGCCGGGGGCAACTAGAGATCCGTCCGACGTCCATTTGTTCATAATTGAATGGTGCCGCTTCCCCGGCATAGGTGACTCACATAGACAAGAAAGGATCGGTTGACGCAGCCATGTTCATTAAACTAAGCAGATTCAACTCCCTTCGCAATCAAATGCTCTTTGGTTTTCTCCTGGTGATGCTGGTCATTTTATTTGTCGTCGGCATTCTTACCTTCGATTCGGTGTCCAAGCTGCTCAAGAATAATGCGGAGAAGCATATCCAGCAAACCGCGGTCCAGGCGAACGGGCGGCTTGAAGCCGTACTGAACCAAATCGACTCCTTAACGACCCAGGTCGCCACACACCCATATGTCCAGCAGCTGCTGCTAAATCAACAGGCTGGTAAACAGGCTACGTTCTCCGAGCGGCAGGCGCTCATTACGAGCGTAAAAGTAGTCCAAACCTATGCCAATGGTGTAAACTACGTCGATCTGTACAACAGCAACAACAACCGG
Source organism: Paenibacillus puldeungensis (assembly GCF_042678945.1). NCBI lineage: Bacteria > Bacillati > Bacillota > Bacilli > Caryophanales > Paenibacillaceae > Paenibacillus > Paenibacillus puldeungensis. The sequence continues at coordinate 17,393 of NZ_JBHTLM010000010.1, forward strand.
CTGTTTCCGCTGGATGACAGAAGTCTGGAGAGCAAGGTTTCCCCGGAATGGATTGCCAGAGCCTTACAGAACAAAGGCAAGCTGGTCTGGGTCGGTATTGACCCGGCCAATCCGAACGCCGTGCTGGCCATTCGGAGCATCAGTCTGATAGATCACTGGTTTACTCCTGGCGGTTATTTGGTCATTTCGCTGGACCGGAAGGTGTTTAAAATCAGCGGCTCGCTCTCCGAGGAGGACGGCAGTAATGAGACCATGCTGGTTGTCGGCCGCAACAACACCCTGATCGCCGCAAACGATGCGCGTTTTGACGCGCGGTTTACACCGTCCGATATTAAGCCGCTGGTCGAAGCGAAGGATCCTACCGTCACGATTGACGATAAAAGATACATGCTCGTCAAGCAGACCTCTGAGGTCACGGGCTGGACGCTGCTAATCCTCACCCCGATGAGCGCCATTACGAGCGGGATTTCGGTACTACGCACGGCGATTCTTTTTTCTGCGGGAATTGGAGGCGGGCTGTTCTTCATGCTATCCTTCGGGCTATCCACGATCATTACGCGCCCGATCTTTAGACTGATCAAAACGATGCGCAGAGCCCGGCTGGGGGGACTTAAGCCGATTACCGAAGTCACATCCACGATTGAAATCAACGAGCTGAACCATTCCTACAATCAGATGGTCGAACATATGAATGATTTAATCAAACTGGTATACGAGAAGGAAATTTTGCAAAATCGGACCGAGTTAAAGGCGCTCCAGGCACAAATTAATCCACATTTTCTATTCAACACGTTGGAAGCGCTCTATTGGTCCCTTCAAGAAAAAGACGAGTCCGAGCTTGCTGAATTTGTTGTTGTGATGTCCGATCTATTCCGATATACGATTACCGGTCCCAACAAGGACGAATGGGTCACGCTCAGGGATGAGCTGGAGCACATTGAACGTTACCTGCTCATCATGAAGGTTCGCTTTGGCGACCGCATTTCGTGGCAAATCGACGCTCCGCCGGAGTATAGCACAATCCGGTTACCGAAGCTGCTCGTTCAACCGCTAGTCGAAAACGCCATACTACACGGCTTTGAGGGTAAAATCGGGCCGGGTTCGGTTGCGGTTCGGGTAGCTCCATCCGAGGATCACCAGTACCTGCACATCACGGTGGAGGATGACGGAAAAGGCATGGACGAGGAAACGCTGCAAAAGCTGATGACCGCGCTCAAGACAGGCGGCAAAAATCCGGTTGCCAAAGGCTCCGGCATTGGGATTGTGAATGTTCAGCAGCGGGTCAAGCTTTATTTTGGCAGCACAGAGGACGAAGACGGCCCCGGCATCAACATTCACAGCAGCGAAGGCGCAGGGACAAGTATACGGTTAACGATTCCGATGAAGATGGGAGAGAACTAAAGATGTATAACACCCAAACGATATTAATCGTTGACGATGAACCAAGAACGCGGGGCGGACTGAAAAATATGCTGGAAGCCTGGAGCGCCGGACGATATACCATAAAAACGGCGGATAATGGAAAGGATGCCCGGCGGCTGATCGAGCAAGAGCCGGTCCACCTGCTGATCACGGATATTCGCATGCCGGAAATTACCGGATTAAACTTAGTCGAGTGGCTCGGAACGCTTAACCTCTCGGTAAAACCGACGGTGATCCTGATTTCGGGATATGCCGAATTTGAATATGCGCAGCAAGGGCTTCAGCTCGGCGTCGTCAACTACTTGCTGAAACCGATCAGCAAAAGCAAATTAATCGCCGCGACCGAACAGGCGCTTGAGGTGGCCAGCGAGCAAAGCCGAATCCAGAAAATGCAGCGCATCGTGGACGAGAAGCTGATTCATGTCACCAAGGAATCCGAGGCACTAAGCGAGCCAGTGAAAGCGGCGATCGGCTATGTCGAGAAGCATTTGGATCAGGCGTTCAGCCTGCGTGAAATCGGGGATCATGTTCATTTGAATCCGAGCTATTTTTGCGTACTGTTTAAAGAGCAGATGCAGATGACGTTTCTCGAGTATGTGACCCGCTCCAGAATGCAAAAGGCGAAGGAATTGCTGCTGCAAACGAAGCTGCCCATTTCGGAAATCGCCGAGCGCGTCGGTTATCAGACGACCAAATATTTCAGCAAGCTGTTTAAGGAATACGAAGGGCATAGTCCCGGGATTTACCGTAACGAGACGCTGGGGCAGGATGAGGAAGTTTAATTTGCTGACCTCCAAATCCCATGACCTAAATATTGTGGAAAAACAGCTAAATGCTGTTCCCTTATTCACCAAAGAAGAGGGTGCTACACTAAATCCAGAAGGAAAGCGCATACATCCTTCGCAATTAAAAAAGGGGGAACTGGATTACATGAAGAAAAAAGCGTTTGCAACTACTTTGCTCATGCTCGTATTCGTTCTGATTGTCTCGGCGTGCGGAGGCGGCAAGGATAACTCATCCAGCAGCAATGCATCGTCCGGCAGTGATTCCAGCAGCTCAGGCAATTCCACAGCAGGTAAAAAAGTAACGATCAATATGATGCACCTTTGGCCGGATGGCAGCAACTCCGCTCAGAACAAGCTGGTGAAGCAAATTATTGACGAGTATGAAAAGGCAAATCCAAACGTCAAGATTGAGACCGAAGTATTGGAAAACGAACAATACAAAAACAAATTGAAAGTGCTTTCGGCCTCGAACAGCTTGCCTGATGTCGGCTTCACTTGGGCAGCCGGATTCATGGAGCCTTATGTAAAAGGCAACATGTTCGCACCGCTTGATGATCTGCTCCAAGGCGATCTGAAAGACAAATTCGTTAATGGAACAACTGAAGCTTATGCCTCGGGCGGAAAAACGTATGCGCTCCCAGTCGAACTCAACATCGTCCCGGTTTATTACAACAAAGAGATTTTTGCCAAATACAATCTGCAGCCGCCGACCACCTATGATGAATTCAAAAACGTTATCAAGACGCTGAACGATAATAAGGTGACACCGATTGCGCTCGGCTCCAAGGACGCCTGGACCGGATCATTCTGGTACATGTACCTGGCGGACCGGATCGGCGGACCGGATGTACAGGATAAAGCCGTTGCAAGCAGCACCTTCAGCGATCCAAGTCTGATTCAAGCCGCTAAAGAAGCTCAAGAACTCGTGAAAAGCAACGCATTTGTCAAAGGCTTTAACGGCCTGTCCAACGATGAAGCCAAGTCTGAATTTATGAACGAAAAAGCAGCCATGTACGCGATGGGAACGTGGGAAGTGCCAAACTACACGACCAACCCGGACATTCCGCAAGCGTTCAAGGATAAGATCGGTTTCTTCAAATTCCCGACCATCTCCGGCGGTAAAGGCGACATCAATGATTGGGTCGGAGGCGTTGGGGTCGGCATGTTCGTCTCTGAAAACTCCAAAGTCAAAGAGGATGCCAAAAAATTCGTCAGCTTCTTCGTAAAAAGATGGGGTGAGCTGTCCGTCACCGAAGCCGGAATTATTCCAGGCACAAAGGTAGACACCTCCTCCGTCAAATTGCCGCAAATGTTCATCGATGTACTGAACGAGCTGAACAATGCTAAGAAAGTCATTCTATATCTGGACGTGCAAATGAAACCTGTCGCTTCTGAAGAGCATCATAACCTGATTCAGGCACTGCTCGGCAATGCGGTTACACCGGAAGAGTTCGCCAAGAAGCAGGAAGAGGTACTGAAAGCAGGAAAATAACGTTTCGCGGCCGAGGAGGAAGGACGTACCGGATCACTTCTGGTGCAGTCCTTTTCTCTATCCGCGAGGAGGAGGCGACACCTGATGAATAAAGTTTTATCCAACAAAAAGATTATCGCCCTGTATGTGCTGCCATCGATTCTGCTGATCATGGGAATTATCTATATTCCGATTGTGCTAACCGGCTATTATGGCCTTATGAAGTGGGATGGCGTCAGCCCCATGACCTTTATCGGCCTGGACAATTACGCCCAGCTGGTGAAAGACGGGGATTTTTGGAGCAGTGTGGGCCATTCCTTATTGTTTGTTGCCCTGTCTACGCTAAGTCTCGCCATTTATCTGCTGGTGGCCGTCGTGCTTTCCGGCAAAATTAAAGGAGCTAATCTGTTCCGGAAAATTTACTTGATCCCGATGCTGCTGTCCTCAGTAGCGATCGCTCAATTGTGGCTCAAAATCTATCATCCGACGAACGGGATTTTAAACTCTTTTCTCAGCTCCCTAGGGGTAGAAAATACGCCAGCCTGGCTGTCTGATCCGAAGCTCGTTCTTTGGGCCATCTTCATTCCGATTCTTTGGCAGTATGCCGGTTTTTACATTCTGATCTATTACGCCGCCTTGAAAAACATTCCGGAATCTCTGGTTGAAGCAGCTCGGATCGACGGCGCGAACCCATGGCAAATTGCCCTGAGAATTAAGCTGCCGCTCATTTCGGAGGTTATCAAGGTAACCATCGTGCTGGCGGTTGTCGGTTCACTCAAATATTTCGATTTGATTTATGTCATGACGGACGGCGGCCCGAACGGGGCCAGTGAAGTAATGGCTTCTTACATGTACCACAAAGCGTTCCGGGGATTCGACTTCGGCTACGGCAGCGCCATCGGCTTCTTCCTACTGGTCATTTGCATGGTAGCGACATGGGCGATTCGCAAAGCGACCGCCTCGAAGGATACAATCCAATATTCCTAAACAACAGAGGTGGTGATTCGAATGGAAACCGGAAATCAAGTTGCTTATGCTCCCAGAGTGCACACCCCGCTTCGCTCGGTTGGGTCCAAGCTGGTCTATGGCGTTCTATATGCTTTGTTGATCCTGGCCGCCGTTGTTCAGATATTGCCTTTGGTATGGCTGTTGTTTTTCTCCCTGAAAAATAACCAGGAGGTGTTCAACCTCCCTCCGTTCGCACTGCCGACGCATCCGAAATGGGAAAATTACGCGAATGTCTGGTCTCAGGGAAACATTGAACGGTATTTTCTAAACAGTGTGTGGATTACGTTGGCCGCCGTGCTGCTGACCATTCTGCTGGCGAGCTTCGTAACGTTCGCGATTACCCGGATGCGCTGGAAGCTGTCATCCGCGGTGCTGGGGCTGTTTATGGTCGGCATGATGATCCCCGTCCACTCGACCTTGATTCCACTGTTCAGCATGTTTCAAAAAGTCGGGCTGACGGACTCGCAGCTAAGCATTATTTTGTCCTATACGGCATTCAACCTGCCGATCACGATAATGATTCTGCTCGGATTCTACTATGCGCTGCCGGTTGAGGTTGAAGAAGCCGCCATCATGGACGGCTGCTCCGTGAACCGGATGTTCTTCCGCATTGAGCTGCCGATGACGATTTCGGTCGTTGTTACTGCAGCGATTATCAATATGATCTATAATTGGAACGAGTTTATTTTCGTCAATACGTTCATCAGCTCCGATAGCCTGAAAACGCTCACGGTAGGCGTGCAAAACTTCGTCGGCCAATACACGACGGATTGGGGAGCGATTGGCGCCACATTGATGATTAGCATTTTGCCGATTCTCATCGTGTTCCTGCTGCTCAGCAACAGAATCGTCGAGGGCATTGCCGCCGGATCGGTGAAAGGTTAAAGACTCGATTACAGAGTCCATGACAAAGGAGACTAACTGATCATGTTGAAACCGGTAATTCATGTGGTAGATACGAAGCGGAAGGCGGTTGCGTTTACGTTTGACGACGGCCCGAACCCGCTATACACCCCGCAGGTGCTGGATATTTTCCGGCAAGCAGGTCCGAAGGCGAAAGCCACCTTTATGCTGATCGGCACCCAGCTGGAGCAGAGTCCTGAAACTGCACGGCAAATCCATGAGGAGGGCCACGAAATCGCCAACCACACCTATACTCACCCGCATCTGACAGAGCTTAGCGAAGAAGAATGCCGGGAAGAGCTGCTTCGGAACGAGGAGCTGATCCTAAAGACGATTGGGGTTAAGCCCAAGGTGATGCGCCCCCCTTACTTTTCCTACAATGACAAGGTAGCCCGTATCGTCGGCGAGCTCGGGTACCTGGCCGTGGCGGGAGCCGTCAATGGCGAGGCGACGGATTGGGAAATGCCGGGAGTCCAGCACATTGTTGAAAAAACGAGAGAAAAAGTGCAGCCCGGCAGCGTTCTTTTGTTCCATGACGGATATGATGACCGCTCGCAAACGATTGAGGCCGTGCGCATCCTCGTACCGGAGCTGATCGCCGAGGGGTATGAGCTGCTCACCGTTAGTGAATTACTGGGGATGCATTCCTAGAACATAGTGTTCTGCAGGGTGTCAGTATTTAAGCCATTTGCAATTATAAAATAGAAATTGACCAAAAAGGAGCTGAGGATAACCTAACGGGTTCTCTTTTGGAGTGCAAAGTGAACAAAATCAAATAAATTCACAAGCAAAAAAGACTATGTTTTCACATAGTCTTTTTACGTTGATATTAAAGACTTTTAAAGACATTCATAGATATATTATTTGTAAATTTACAAGTGTTTCCACATAAAGCAGACTGGAAGATTTCTAAAAGAAGCAAACAAATTATTAGTCAGTATGCTAAATATACAAAGTATGATGAAGACGAAATAGTAGACAAGCTAATTATAGATATTCTCGAAGATAAGGATTTTGTAGAATGGCTTAAAACAAGAAGGTATCAAAGGAAGATCAAGGTGTTATTTTTGAAAGCAGCGATAGTTCTATGTCAGATGAAACAATAAGTAGGACATACTACCTTTCAAATGAAGAACTCGCAAGACTTATTATGCAAGTCAATAGTAGAGCTATAAACAACTATTTTCAAGAAATAAGAAGGAGAATATCTGTACTTGAAAGACCTTTAGTTACAGCGAGAGGTGATGGAAAAAGCTATATTTATGCCAACTATAATCCTCGGTATGCTCAATACATTCTTACTATATTTAGGACTTTCTACAACTTTTGTTGGGCTACAAAATCATGGGATAAAAGGTCAATAGAAAATCCTAAAGAGGTAAAGCTTGAAACTCCAGCTCAAAGATTAGGGTTGACTGATAAGATATTCGATATAAAAGATATTATCTACTTTAGATAACAATTTCATATAGAGTAATGATTTCGAGTACAGGTATATGCCTGTACTTATTTATTCTTATAAAGTTTTCTTTAGTGTATGTAATATAAGGTAGTGTTGAAGAATAGTGTAGAAAATCATATATACTACTTATAACAAGAATTATCCATATGTTGTATAATGGGGTTAATTCGTAATCGTAAGATATTGTGAAGCGAAGAAAATTAATATTATATATATGATGAGGAGGATTTTTATGAAGGACCCATACGAAATATGCCCCACTTTTGAAACAGAAAGTTTTATTTTAAGACTCGTTTCAGAAGAAGATTCCGAAGGTCTACTTAGATGTTATTCTGATAGTAAGGCACAAAAAATTTTTAACTCTGATAGGTGTACAGGTGATTTCTGTATTTACGCAATTGAGGATATGTTGCAATGCATTAAAGCTTGGCTTTATGCATATTCTCAACAAGAATTTATACGCTTTGCAATTATAGATAAATCACTATCTAAAGCTATTGGAACAGTAGAAATGTTTGGTTATGTTGGTAAATATAAAATCAAAACAGGAATACTCCGAGTTGATGTTTCTTCTGAATACGAAAATGTAGATTACTTAAACGAAATATTTAATGTTTGTGACGAGAACTTTTTTGATTTGTTTGAGGTTGATATGATTGCAACTAAGGCAATACCTCAAGCTGTTGAAAGACGGAATACATTAATAAAAAATGATTTCTGTGAAGGCAAGGTATCTGAAGGAGAACACTATTATTTGCGTTCAAAATAAGCATAATCTACAGTAAACTTAATACACAATATTCAAATATGACGCAATAAAGCAACCATCAAGGTTGCTTTCAATTTCAACATTACTCTCAAACAGTCTTGATATAAAAATCAATAAACCAGAGAATTGACTATAGAATTACACCAAAACAGAGGCTAAATTCTATCGCTTCTTTAAATAGATATGAAAGCCTAAAGGACTATGAAATTCATAGTCCTTTAAGTTTGTGTTATTACATGCTAATTATAATGAGATTTTCAACTATTAAGTGCTTAGATAATCAATAAGATATAAAGTGATTTTTTCTATAAAATTAAAGTTTGCACTCCAAAAGAGAACCCGTTAGGATAACCCCACGCTCCTTTTTTTGCAGGTTCACTATTTTATTTTATGCTATCCATAATTGCCGAACTCATTTTGATGTACACTTTTGCATCTACTCAGCTTTACAGTGTGATAAAAATGGCTCCACTCGCCTGGTCGATTTCCACCTCGTACACAGAAACGCTCCCCTGGTCCGGCTCCTGCACACACCCGTTCGTTAAATAGATTTTCCAGTCATGTAATGGGCAATGCACCGCAGAGCCGCACACCATCCCCTCGGACAGTCGTCCGCCTTTGTGCGGGCAGCGGTTTTCCACCGCCCGAAGGCTCCCGTCGCTCAGCCGGAAAATGGCAACCTCCTGATCTCCGATGACGACCGTACGTGCCCCCTGCTCATCGATATCCTGTACTTGCGCCACATGCATTTTGGTTAACATAGGCGATGCCACTCCTTTCTTATTTCATGATCGGCTCAACCTTTGGCAGCGGTTCGAAATTTTTGCGCAGCTCGGCGTCTTGAACAATCTCCTTCCATGGATCTGTCGATCGGCTCAGGGTCTGCTCAAGCCGCTCCACCAGCGCTGTGCGCTCCTCATGGTTTTCCAATGCTCCCTTGATCGATTCGAGGCCAACACGCTCTACCCAGTGAGCGGTCCGCTCGTTCCAGCCCGCCTGCTCCCGGTAATATTGCAGGAATGCGGCTGTCCATTCCACCACCTCGTCCTCCGTTTTTACCATACAAAGCAGCTCCGCTACTCTGACCTTTACGCCGCCGTTCCCGCCGACGTAGATTTCCCAGCCGCCGTCAATGGCGATGACGCCAAGGTCTTTAATTGTGGACTCCGCACAGTTTCTCGGGCAGCCCGATACGGCGAGCTTGACCTTCCCCGGCGTGTTCAGCCGCTCAAACGCCTTCTCAAGCCGGACCCCCATGCCGATCGAATCCTGCGTACCAAACCGGCAAAACGTGGAGCCCACGCAGGTCTTCACCGTGCGCAGCGCTTTTCCGTAAGCGTAACCGGAGGGCATATTCAGCTCCTCCCATACCTTCGGCAAGTCTTCTTTCTTAACTCCGAGCAAATCAATCCGCTGGCCGCCGGTGAATTTGACCATCGGCACGTCGTATTTTTCCGCCACTGCTGCGATCCGTTTCAGGTCGGCCGGTGAAGTGACCCCGCCGTAAATGCGAGGAACTACGGAGTACGTACCGTCCTTTTGAATGTTGGCGTGGTAGCGCTCGTTGGCGAAACGGGACTCTTTTTCATCGGTATAATCGGAGGGCCACAACATCCCCAAATAATAGTTCAGCGCAGGCCGGCATTTGGTGCAGCCCTCAGGCTCCCGCCACTCAAGCACATTCATGACCTCTTTGACGCTTTTTAGCCCCATCGCCTTGATGCTCGCGATGATTTCATCCCGCCCTAACGACGTGCAGCCGCAAATCCCTTCTTTAACCGGCTCCAGGCTCGAGCCCTCGGCATACAACTGCAGCAGCCCTTCCACCAGCGGCTTGCAGCCGCCGCAGGAGCCGGAGGCCTTCGTGCAAGCCTTGATTTCGCCAACGCTTGTGCAGCCGTTCTTCACTGCATTCACAATGGTTTCTTTAGTGACGCCATTACAGCCGCACACGATCTCATCGCCCGCCATCGCCGCGAGCCGGCTTGCCGGAGAAGCATTCGCCGCTTGACCGGGAGCGTAGCCGAGCAGCAGTTCCTTTTCCTTTCCGGCGACCGATTCTCCGCTCTTGATTTTGGCAAACAGGGAAGCTCCGTCCGACGTATCGCCGAACAGCACCGCCCCGACGAGCTTATCGTCCTGGAGTACGATTTTCCGGTAGGTGCCATCGAGTTCATCCTGAATGCGCAGCGAGCGCGTTCCGGGGGTGTCGGCAAAAAATCCGGCTGAGAATACGTCAACGCCTGACACCTTCAGCTTGGTGGAGGTCACTGAACCCGTATACCCGGGCGTCTCCACCCCGGCCAGCCGCTTCGCCAACACGCTGCCTTGTTCGTAGAGCGGAGCAACCAGGCCATAGGTGATGCCGCGGTGCTGGGCACATTCACCGACGGCGTAAACGCCGGGTACGCTCGTTTCCATATGATCGTCTACGACGATGCCTCGTTCAACCTTAAGGCCTGCGGCTTTAGCCAGGTCGACATTAGGCCGGATTCCGACGGCCATGACGATGAGATCGGCTGCAAGCGAACTTCCATCGGCAAATTCCAGCCCTTCGGCCCGGCGCTGCCCATAAATGCCCGCGGTCTGCTTCTGCAGCAGGAATTTCATTCCCTGCGCTTCCAGTTCGCGCTGCAGCATCCTCGACGCCGGTTCATCCAGCTGGCGCTCCATCAGATAGGGGTGGATGTGAACGACCGAGGCTTCCATCCCCAGATGAAGCAGACCGCGAGCCGCTTCCAGGCCGAGCAAGCCACCGCCGATGACGGCCGCTTTATGATAGTGGCGTGAGGCTTTCATCATTCGCTCGCAATCGTTGATGTCGCGAAAGCCGATGACCCCTTCCTTGCGTGCGCCCGGAATCGGCAGCATAAATGGGCTGGACCCCGTCGCCAAAATGAGCACATCATAGTCCGCCTCTATGCCAGATGCCGATATAACGCGCCGCTTGTCGTTGTTTATTTTTACGATCTCCTCGCTAAGATGCAGCTTTATCCAATTCTCTGCATACCAGCTTGGATGATTGATGACGATATCCTTCAGGTCAGCCCCGCCCGCAAGCACCGAGGATAACATGATTCGATTGTAGTTCGGGTGAGGCTCCGCGCCGAACACCGTAATTTCATAAGCATCCGGCGCCAGCTTGAGTACATGCTCCACCGTACGCATACCTGCCATTCCGTTTCCGATCAGCACCAACTTTTTCGTAGGTTTCAAGCCCATCTCCCACCCTCTCCTTTTCTCTTTTTTCTAATCGAGCATTTAAAAAAACAGAAAAAGCCCGCTTCACCATAGAAAAGACATGCTTTCCTAAAATGGCGAAGACAGGCTCCATTGCCGCTTCTTACGGATACCCCATTGTATCCATCCTGACATTTTTGATTGAACTGATTTGGTTGCCATTTACTATATAGAAGCCGTGGAGCGATGTCAATATTATTTACATAAAATTTTATTAATTCATTTTTTAATGTCAGTTTTTATAACATTTGTATTGATTTTTCTGAAAAAACACGCGAAAATACATTTATCATTTTCCTTCGATTGTTTCATGTCAGCTTTCTTCCTCACTCAACTCCGTCGTACAAGATTTCTGGCTCATCTAAGGGCCATTGGTTTTAGCCATAGTTCCACGGATAGGAGGGATTTCCTCTCAATGCGTTACTTATTGGTCATTCGCGAAGCTGTTACTGCCGGATCGATCCCGTCACCGTCTGAATCATCTTTGCCCATAGCCGATCCCGAAATCATTCTGAAATCGAGCGGTTACCAGGTCCTCTCCTCCGCTCAGGAAACACGAATACGCAGAGCCATAAAAGAGGTCGATGCCGCCATCTTGGATATGCCGATCTCAGCCATTCCGAGCTGGGGAGCGACGCTGCTGAAATGGAAGGCCATCCCGCTGCTATGGTGGTGCTCCCCGGAAGCGTCCGCAGCTTCCCTACAAGCCTGCGAAACCGATACCCCGATTGACGGCCTTCTGACGCCGTCTATGTCTGCCCAGGAGATGCATTGGGTGCTCCACTTCGGGGCGAAGTGCTTCTATGAGCGCGCGGCGTGGGCGGACGAACGGGCGCAGCTCGTTTCCCGGTTGGAGGAGCGTAAATGGATCGATATGGCCAAAAGCATTTTATGCGATTTGAACAGGGTCTCCGAAGCGGAGGCCTACGACATGCTGCGCAAAAGGGCCATGAACGAGCGAAAAAGAATGGTGGATGTAGCCACCTCGGTTGTCAAAGCACATCAGCAATTAAAATTTTAGTCCGCAAGGGAGGTCTGCACATGTTGATGTCAGATATTCTGAAGGAAGTAGGCCGGGGAAAAAGAGGGGCCCGCGATCTCACCTATGAAGAGGCGCGCGCGGCTGCGACGGCTATCATTAACGGGGATGCCTCACAGGCGCAGATCGGCGCCTTTCTCATGGCGCAGCGCATTAAGATGGAAAGCGTGGATGAGCTTAAAGCGTTCGTGGATGTATTGCGCAGCAGCGCTTTTCGCTCGCCGGTTTCGGAGGGGCTGGACTGCGCCGGACCGTACGACGGCAGAACCACCACTTTCATGGCGACGCTGGCAACCGCATTCCTGCTGGCTTCCGCCGGACTGCCGGTCACACTGCACGGAACCGCGCCGCTTCCTCCCAAGTGGGGCGTGACCCTGCCGGATGTGCTCCGCGAAATGGGCGTTGATACCACCGAGGCGCCGGAGCGGCTTGCATCTTCGGCGCGTTCTATAGAATACGGAGGCGTCAAATTCGTTCCGGCAGAAGCCTCGTGCCCTCCGCTCGGTAGATTGCGGCCGATACGAGAGGAGCTCGGACTTCGGACTATTTTAAACACCGCCGAGAAGCTCATCGACTACAGCGAGTCGCCTTATTTGGTGTTTGGCGTGTTCCACAACACCGTGTTTGACCGGATGGCCCAGCTAATCCAGCGGCTAGAGTACCGCAAAGCGCTGATCGTGCAAGGCCCGCAGGGCTCCGAGGACGTGTACATCGACCGCCCAACTCGAACATACAGGATCGATGGCGGTGAAGCCAAGCTGCATGTGATCGACCCGGAGGCGTACGGGCTCGACACCCCGCTTCCGAGCGCCAAGGACACCGTATGGTCGGCATCCGACCAGCTCCAGATCACGGAGCAGGTGCTGCGTGGCGAAGCCCATCCGGCCTTCGTCAACCAGGTGATGCTGAGCGGCGCAGTCCGGCTGGAATTAGCCGGACGGGTCGATTCCGTCGAAGAAGGCATCTACACCTGCAAAGCGCTGCTCGACAGCGGCAAGCCTTGGCACCTTTACTGCCACTGGCGCGTCTCCGCCCTAGCGGTGCGCTGCTAGGGGCGGCAGGGCTTGCGCTGCGCTAGCGTCCAGGCGGTGCGCGCTGGGGGTTGATGCGGTATGCTGCTAGGTCCAAGCACGCTAAAGGATGAGCGACTGCCAGCAAAAAACAAGGCTGCCCCGCAAGGAGCAGCCTTGTTTTGATTAGCGCATCAGCTGACAAGCCTACCGATGTAATTAGCTACGCCCCCGCCGCTGACTCAGCACTCCAGTTGATGAATTCATGATCCCATACACGCGTGATTCTTCAGGAAAGCCTTTTTCACAATTGCCTTCTTCAGGATAGCCTAATGGATTGGAATAGCTGCATTTTCTACATCTAATTTTGGATATTATCCCATTTATGTGGTTTTAATTGTAAAAAGTACATTTAAATTGACCAAATTCGAAGGAGCATGAAAATTCACCTCGATTTAAATGCACTTTCTGCAGTTATTTACACATGGGACGTCAAAACGCTGAAAATAGATGCACAAAATACACTTAGCTACCTCTACCGCTCATGCAGCCCCCCGAGATAATGAATTCAAAAGCCCATGTATGCGTGATCTATTAGAATAGTTCCTATTGTGTAGAAAAAAATTGGTACAATCCTGCCAAAATCAAAACACAAATAGCAACAACGGCGACAACCAGCAAATTTTTTACCATTGCCCCTCACCTCAACAATGTGATATCCGCTTCAAAAAAATATATAAAAAGTAAGCTATAACAAATTATAACATTAGTTAGGAAGTCTGCTCCCTACTTAATAACAGGATTCAATGGCGTACCAAAGAAACAAAGCTGCCCCAAACGGAGCAGCCTTGTTTTGCTGAAACGAGCTTCTAGGTTGTGGTGCAAATCCAGAAAAAGAATAATCAAGCGAAAGGAGTTTACGTCCGCATTCGGGAGCCGCTTGTCATCTTTCTCGTCCATTCATGTGACAAGTGGCGGACAAGAGCGGCCCCAGCTCGTAATTCTCGTTCACTGAATATGCTAAGAGGGCTCCGACCTTACGTCCACTTTAATAGACCGCAAGCTTACGGATGATCGGCTTGTCAACAAAAGAGGGGATGACCAGCCGCACGCGATCCGCAGAAACCGGCTGGAACAGGTCGATTTTTTTGTGTCCAATCGCGCTGCCCTGGCAAATCTCCAGCCACTCCCCTTGCACCCGCGCCTCTAGCTTATAAACGCGAACCCGCTCCCCGTATGCGATATCCTCCATGAGGATGGCATGATGTATCATCTTGTCTGCGGGAAGCTCCAGCACAAGCTCGCTGCCCTCGCCCGATTGCTCCGCAATCGGCTCACCGAACCGCCGCCGCACTTCCGCTCCAAACTCAAGCGCCCGCTTGACGTCGGCGTCCGGCAGCAGGCCGTGATCGTTCGGCGCAATGTTGAGCAGCAGGTTGCAGCCATGCCCGACCGATCGGCAGTAAATATCCATGAGCTGCTCCAGAGACAGCAGCAAATGCTCCTCCTCAGGGTGCCAGAACCAGCGGTCCTTGCGGATCGGCACGTCGCATTCGGCCGGCACCCAGGCCGACGTCTCGGGCATCCATTTCAGCTGGTTCTCGGAGAACATGCTGACCTTGGCGCTTTCCGCCGTATTCCAGCAAGGATACGGAGCAAGCCCATCCTCATTGCCGACCCAGCGAACCGTCGGTGCGCCCATGTTGAAAATCATGGCGTCCGGCTGATATTTTTTCACCAATCCGATAATCCGCGTCCAGTCGTATTCCCGTCCTTCGGACCCGGCGCCGTCAAACCAGACATAGCACAGCTCCCCGTACCCGGTCAGCAGCTCGGTCAGCTGTTCGCAATAAAAGTCGTTGTATGCCGCCGGATCGGCGTAGCAAGGCTCATGGCGGTCCCAAGGGGACACGTAAATGCCAAATGGCAGTCCTTCCTTGCGGCAGGCCTCGGCGCATTCGCGCACTACATCCCCTTGCCCGTTCTTCCAAGGGCTTGCTTTGACCGAATAGTCCGTCGTGCGCGTCGGCCACAAGCAAAACCCGTCATGATGTTTTGCTGTTAAAACAAAATATTTGAACCCCGCCTGTTTGGCGGTTTGCACCCACTGGGCCGCATCGAGAGCTGCCGGGTTAAAGCGCTCGGGGGAATCATTTCCCTCGCCCCATTCTTGGTCGCAGAAGGTGTTCATGCCAAAGTGGCAAAACATCCCCATCTCCCAGTCCTGCCATCTGCGCTGCGCATCTGTCGGTTTCGCCAATACACTTTCCATGTACGATTGCACCCTTTCTAAGCTGATGTGCTACTTTTGCACTTGACGCTTAACGCTAACCCAAATCCGGTTGATCGCTCCAGCGCACGGTCGGCTCCTCGGTATGATGAAGCTCAAATACGATCAGTTCATTGTCGCCCTGCTTGAGCAGCGGAGCAGGTACATATAGCGTCCGCTGCGGCCCGGCGTTCCAGTAGCGGCCCAGGTTGAAGCCGTTCAGGTAGACGACACCTTTCGTCCAGCCATCAAAGCTCAGGAAGCTGTCTCCCTTCACTTCATCCAGCTTAAAGGTTCCGCGGTAGAAGCGCGGGGCTTCCTCCTGCTTCGCAGCCGCGGCTTCCGCGGTCTCCGTATACGTCAGGTTCCCCAATTCCGCAAACGGCAGCGTGTAAATGGTCCAATCGTAAAGGAACTGATTGTCGATACGAACGCCTTCAGTGATCCCTTTGGGGTCCCGCAGCAGGGGACCATAGTTGACCCGCCCCATGTTTTCCACCAAAATGTCCAGCTGCAGCCCCTCCGCCGGAACATCAAGCGGCAGGGATACCGGATTCCACCGCTCGACCGTTCCGATATATGAGCCGTCTGCAAATACCATAGCCCGGTCTCGAACGTCCTGCAGCGTCAGCTTAAACCCGGTTCTTGGTCCGCTCACACGCGTCCGGTACAGAATAAACCCGTAGGACTGGCCCAAACGTTCCATTGGCTCCGGGCATACGCGGGATACCGGTGTCGACAACCGGTCAAGCTGTTCCAGCAGAGGAGCACATTCCGTGAGCTGAACCGGCTCATAGGCCACCTTCGGGATCGGTTCCGGAAGGGGAGGCAATACTGCGGCGGTAGAGCCATCCCCGGTGTACCGCTTCAGCACCTCGCGAACGGCAAAGTATTTCTCAGTGGGGTCGCCTGCCTCGGAAAGCAGCGCGTCATAATCATAGCTACCGACCGTCGGCTCATAGCGGTTGATATGATTCGCCCCGTTATAAAAGCCAAAATTCGTCCCTCCGTGGAACAAGTAAAAGTTGACGGAAGCCCCGGCCTCAAGTATTTTTTCGAATTCCGCGGCTACATCTTCCGCCGATCTCGTCTGGTGCTCCTCCATCCAGTGATCAAACCAGCCGATCCAGAACTCCATGCACATGATCGGCTTATCCGGTTGATACTTCCGCAGCTTCGCAAACGCTCCCTCGGAGCCCGAACCGAAATTTACTGTTGCGAGCACGCCATCCACCATACCGCCTTGCAGCATATGATCCTCCGGGCCGTCCGAGGTGAAGAGGAGAACGTCCATCCCGCGCTGGATCATGGCCTCTTTTATGTAATTGAGGTAGGCCTTGTCATTGCCATAGCTGCCATATTCATTTTCAATTTGCATAGCAATGATCGGGCCGCCATTTGTACAAAGAAGCGGTTTCAATTTGGGAAGCAGCACATCGTAATAAGCGTCCACTTTATCCAAAAAGCTCCGATCGAAGCAGCGCAGTCGCATGCCCGGATCAGCCAGCAGCCAGCCCGGAAGCCCGCCAAATTCCCATTCGGCACATATGTAAGGGCTTGGCCGGACGATAACATGCAGCCCTAGCTCCCCGGCCAGCTCAATAAACCCGGTTACATTTGCAAGTCCATCAAAGTAAAATTTTCCTTCCTCCGGCTCATGAACATTCCACGGAATATATGTTTCTATGGCGTTGAACCCGCATGCCTTCAGCTTCAGCAGCCGGTCGCGCCAGTATTCAGGTACCACCCGGCAGTAGTGCACCGACCCCGATACAATTCGAATTTCGCGGCCCTCATACAAAAATTGGTCACCCTTCACCTCAAATATCGCCATTCCAACACCCCGCATCGAATTTTAATCAGCCCTTGATCCCCCCGAGCATCATACCCTCGGTCAGCTTCTTCTGAAGCAGAGTATACACCAAAATCGTCGGTACGAGAACAATGACAAGTCCGGCAAATAGGGAGCCCCAATCGGTAGCGTACTGCTGAATTTGCATCAGATTGGCCAGTCCGATCGGTATTGTCTTTTTTGTGTCACTTGTTACTAGAGTCATCGCCAGCACATACTCGTTCCAGAAATCAAAGAAGCTGAACACAATTAATGATATGACCCCTGGCTTCGCCATGGGCACGATGATTCGGACGAGGGTGGTGAAGTAGCCGCAGCCGTCCATCATAGCAGCATCTTCATAGTCGGCAGGTATTGACTTCATGAATCCGGTGAGCAGATAGACGGAAAAAGGCAGACTGCCCGTTGCGTATACCGCGCTCAGCCAAAACAGATTATCCAGCATATGAAGCTGATTCATCAGAATAAACAGCGGTACGATAATATAAACTCCGCCGATAAACAGTCCCGCCATATAGAAGTTAATCGTAAATGCGCGGCCCCTGAACTTCATCCGGCCCAGCACATAAGCAGTCGGGATCGCCGTCAGCAGCAAAAGTGCCATCGACATAATGACAACAAGTACAGAATTGAGCATGTAGTCGCCAATTTTTGCCGTCGTAAAGGCCCGGTAGTAGTTGCCCCATTGCAGGGAGGATGGTAGCGTCCATGGGCTATCCATAACTTCTTTATTCGTTTTAAACGAGGCCAGCACATTCCAAAACAACGGGTATACGACAATCAAGGTTTGTATAATCAGAACAATTCGCAACAGCGTCTTTCCGAGACGAGCCATCGGCTTTCTCGATTTTGGCGCATCGGGGTTGTTCAACTCTGTTATAACCACATTCATCTATTCCGCTCCCCTTTCCGTCAGCTTGTTGCTAATCAATGCCAAGATGAGAGAGACGATAAATACGAAGACGCCGATTGCCATGGCATAGCCAAAGTTGGAGTTGGCGAACGCTTGACTATACAAGTACGTCATGACTACTTCCGAGTGTCGATCCGGTCCGCCAGCGGTCATAATTGATACAATAACGAAGCTAATCGAAAGGACCCCGTTAATGCTGAAAATGATCGTCACACGAATGATTTCCCAAAGCATCGGGATAGTGATGTAAAAAAACTGCTTTACCGAGGTGGCCCCATCGATGCTGGCCGCTTCGTATAAATCAGCCGAGATGCCATCGATTCCGGCCATATACATGACCATGTAATAGCCGGCCGCCTGCCAAATCAAGGTAACCGCAAGTGCCCACAGCACAGTTCTCTGATCCCCCAGCCAAGCAAACGCATAATCGCCCAAGCCTAGAAACTCCAGTCCGGAATTCAGAAATCCGATCGTCGGGTGGTAAATGAAGGACCACAAAATCGCGATGACAACAAAAGATAGGATACTTGGAAAAAAGAACACCGTCCGATATAAATTACGTTCCTTCAGCTTCGTTCGGGTCAAAATTGACGCATTTAGCAGGGCAATAAACAGCGTTAACACGGGAACGATCAGCATCAGAAAGCCGGTATTTTTCAAAGCTAAAATAAACACATCATCGTGAAACATATCTATGAAATTCTTAAATCCTACAAATTTGGGCTTATCCCCGATCCCTGTCCATACATAAAATGATTTCTGAAATACCTGTAAGGTAGGATATATTTTGAATAAGCAAAATAGGATCAATCCTGGGAGCAGACAAGCAGCAATAAAAATCCGGCGCCGTGCTTTTATCGTCATGGATCGATTGCACATCCTTTCTATTAACCATCCGGCCATTATCCTATGAGAAAGCCTGCCTGAGCCTGTTAAAATCGGCCCTGGCAGGCTTTGGGGTAGCCAAGAAAATTATTGCTGAGCCGAAAGCTCTTTTTGAATATCTGTATAGACTTTGGTCAACTTCTCACTGTACTGATCGAGCGTCAACTGCTTGTTCATAATCGACGATATCGGTTTGTACACCTCGTCTGCAGGATTGTACTTGCTGCCTTTGGCTACGGGTTTGAAGGTGCCGTTGGTCGTTTTCATACCGCTATCGACCGCTTTGTAAACATTATAGGTGGTCTCTGAGATGTACTCTTTGACCAGGTCAGGAGCCCCTTTAACGGCAAGCACAGCCTTGGATTTCTCACCGTTCAGCTTAACGCTCTTTTCCGTATAAATGTATTTCAAAAATTCTTTAGCCAGCTCCGGATTTTTCGCTTTGGCCGGGATCAGCATTTGTTCTACGTTTGTCATCGCCATCACCGGATCGCCCGACTTGAATGCCGGAACACCCAAAAATCCAAATTGGAAACCGTCTTCTCTTGGAGCATCCTTCATTTCATCCTCGAACCAGGTTCCGTTAGGGATAAACATCGCTTTCCCTTGCATAAAGGCCGTTTGAGCTTGCGTATGATTGAGCGCTACCGTACCTTTCATCAAGCCGTTATCATCATTCGCAATCTTGTCCAAAAGTCCCCATACCTGTTTGAATGTATCGGATTTCCAGAAAGTCGGGTCGTATTCATACATTTGGTTGACTGCATCTTGACCGCCCAATCCGTAAATCGACGGGATGATCATTTCTTCCAAATAGCCAGGATACAAACCTTGATATGTGAACAGTGCCCGACCGTTTTGTTTGGCAGTGTCATTCAGGGCGAATAGTTCATCCCACGTTTTTGGAACTTGGATCCCTTTGGTATCAAATAAGTTCTTGTTATACCAAAGACCCATCACCCCGAAATTAAACGGAGCCATATATACTTTCCCGTCTCCATAAGGTGACATCGAGCGGGATTCCAGTGCGCCCGGCAAAATTTTGTCCTTCAGCGGTGTATTGCTATCAAGGGCGTTTTCGTTAAATAAATCCGTAATATCCAGAACCGCTTTATCTTTAATCATCGCATCGACCAGCGGCGTATTGTCGCTCCCTGAAATATACATGAAATCCGGAGGATTCCCGGCAACGATCTTCGGTCTGATCAATTCAGCGATTTTCGGGCTCGCCGTGATGTTGATCTTCGTACCCGGATAATCTTTCATGAAGCTATCTGCCACGGCATCCCAGTACTCACGACCATATCCGCCTTGGAACACCGCTACATTCAGTTCCATGTTGTCAAACTTCTTGACGTTGGTTCCATTGTCTGAGGAAGTGTTCGAAGTAGCTGTTCCAGAATTGGAAGTCCCGGCTTTATTATCCGCCGTATTGTTACCTCCTCCGCCGCAGCCGGCTAACATAGCAAATGCAACGATGGTAGCCAAGACTGCCGCAATCCATTTTCTTTGTCTGTGTATCATAGGGCGACCTCCTTATATTTGATTGAGTTCAGTATACTTCTGACAAAGATTTCGCCATATAAACAAAACCTATGATCTTATGGACGATCCTCAGGCCTGACACGATATGTAAGCGCAAACATATACGATTTTATGCCTACAGCGAAAAATCATATAGATCCGGGCATATCCGGCTGTTTGACACTTTTAGGAGAAATGCCGAAGTGCTTCTTAAACAAGCGGTTAAAATAAAACGGATCATCGATGCCGACCTGAGCCGCAGCCTGCTTCACCAAATACTTGCCCGAAGCCAGAAGCTCATATGCCTTCTTCATGCGCAGCTCATTCACATAAGTTAAGATGCTTCTTCCCGTTTCAGTCTTGAATATCTGGCAAAGGTACGTTTCTGACAAATTCACCCGTTCGGCTATATCGGAAATCACGATCCGCTCCGCAAAGTGCTCATCCAGATACAGCAGTGCGCTGCGAACCTCCGGCTTGGTCACCTGTATATTGGCAAAAATTCCTGCCTGGTCGGAGGCTTCTTCGGCAATCCGGGCAACGATGCCTGCCAACTCGGTGTCTGAGCTGCTTGCAGCGATTTCCTCCATCCAGAGAGACTCGTCGAATGTATCGCGTTCGTGCAAAGCGAGGTTGTGGATCATGTTCCATATGGCTCCATTCAATGTTCGCTTCAATAGCTTCGGGTGAACATGGTGACAGGCTGCATCGGCAATGAGCTGCTTGGCGCTATGCTGCCATGAGGATAGCCAACTCAATTTTTCATGATTCGGATGATCTACCTGATCCTTCTCGCAGGCCTTAAACTTTAGTGGAAATTCCTTCGGTTGGACGGAATTTGACAGGCAACCTTCACCTAAGCTCCGGTAGAATAACAGCGGCTCGGCTTCCCGGCATTTTCGCACTTCTTCATCCAGTTCCGCGCAGTTCAGTGCTCCCTCGGAATAAATAACTCCAAACTTCACATTGTGATACATAAACGTTAAGCTGGCGAGTCTTCGCGCAATCTCCTCGGATTGTACAACCTGGGCAGCATTGTAGGATACAGCGAGTAGAAATCTGTCTGAGGCCAGTGGAACGACGCAGCTCCATGCACATCCGGTAAACAGCTCTCCGGACAGGTTTTCCAGCATTTCGTAAGCGGCTCGTCGTTGATTGTTCGGTTCGGGCTTGTCCAGGTGCCGCAATACGAACAGAAATATAGCCTCTTTTTTCTGAAACAACAAAGACTCTCCATGATTTACTGAATCATACGTCTTCCCAACCTCCGGGCTATATTTCATTTCCAGGACGGCCTTCACTCGTTTTTTATAATCCGTAGGTTTTACACTTTCCGTGTCCCGTTTTTTTCTCTTCTTACCGTCAAGCTTGGAGGCAATCTCCTCCAGCGCCAGCATAAAATTGTCTGCCTGCAGGGTCAGTTTAAGTACATAATCATGAGCACCGCATTTTAAAGCTTCACGTACAAGTTCAAAATCGTTGTAATTGCTAAGGACAAGAATCTCCCCATCAAAGCCATGCTCCAGCAGTTTCTTGATCAACTCGATTCCATCCATCTCCGGCATTTTCATATCGGTAATTATGATGTCCGGCTGCGCTGCCCCAACCATTTTTAACGCTGACTTACCATTGGCTGCAGACCCCGCAAACTCGAATCTTCCCGTATCCCATTTAATTAATGTTTTCAAAGCGTGGCGCACAATCACCTCGTCATCCACGATCAGTATTTTATACAAGTGGATTGCCCCCTTCTACTTCAAATGGCAGGATGATTTCTGCCTTTGTCCCTTCGCCAGGGATGCTGCACACGTCAAGGCCAAAAGCTTTGCCAAAATGCAAAACGATGCGTTCATGCACATTTTGGGTCCCGATCCCGGAAAGCTTCGAACGGGAAGAAGCCTGCGTCTGAAGCTCCTCCACGTCAAATCCTTTGCCGTTATCGGAAATCACTATTCGAACCTTATGTTCGATTAAACGGGCGGTGACTTGAATATCTACGCGTCGTCCATCCTCACCGGTACCGTGAATAATGGAATTTTCAACAATTGGCTGCAAAAGAAACTTTAATACCGGGTAGTTCGCAAGCTCCTGCGGAATATCGCAATGCAGAGAGAACGAATCCCCGTACCTGATCCGCTGAATCGTGGCATAGTGGTTCAGGTTATCGATCTCCTGACTCAGCGGAATCATTTCCTCCTTCACCATAATCGTATTTTGCAGTAGCACGGATAACGAATCTAGTCCTTCCATCACCGCCTGGTTGCCGCCCAGCATAGCGCTCCATTTCAAGGAGTTCAAAGTATTAAAGAGAAAATGAGGATTGATTTGCGCCTGAAGCATCTTCAGCTCCGCCTCTCGCTTGGCTTGCTGCTCCGCTTCAACCTGATAAATCAAATCCTTCAATCTTTCCACCATGTTGTCGATCGTCTCCGTGAGCTTGCCCATCTCATCCGCGTAAGGAGTACCGATGGTTGTATCGAGCTGTCCCATTCGAATGCGCTTTGCATACTGCAATAGCGACCTCATCGGACTGCTGATGCTGAAATAAATCCACATCGAAATTCCACCGGAGCCCAGCAGCGTAAATACGCACAAGGCGACGATATTTCGGCGCATATCCGTAAGCTCCGCCAGAATAAAGGCCTTTGGAATCATCCCAATGAGGAACCAGTCCGCTGACCGAATGTATGAGCTCGTGACCAAATAGCCTTGATGGTCCACATCTGTATTAAAGGCATGAAGCTTGGTATCCTTTTGAAATTGTTGTTTGATCGGGTCAAACACCTCTTTTTGGGCATAGCTCTTTCCATGGGGAATTTTCGGGGAAACGGTAGAGATCACCATCCCCTTGGAGTCGGAAATGAACACTTCACTGCCTGTGCCCAAATTAACATGCTTATATACATTTTGGGAGAATACCTTCTCATCGACAAAAATGATGACATAGCCCAGCTTCAAATTCAGGTTATCCTTCGAGTAAATGATCCGGCTGAGCGTAATCGTATGCGTACCTCGGTTCGAACGAATATAGCTCCAATACGCATTCCCGGGGGAGTTGTTGGTTGAGCTCAACATGTTAAACAAACCGTTGCGAGGGTACATCTCATAGCCAAGGTCGAATAGCGTTTGCCCGTCATTGTTCAGGATCATAATGTTGGATATGTTGCTGATCCCGAAAATTTGGACACTGAGCTCATTTAAAATCCGTTTATATAATTTGCTTTTTTCATAATCGCTCATTTTGGAAAACTGCTGGAGTCCCTCCTGAATGGAGTCGTTCATAATCATGTTTTCACTCAGTGTTTCGTATTGCTGCAGCTCGTCGGATGCGTTTCGGGTCACTTCATCCAGGATTTGCGTGGAGTAGGAGTTGATTTTCGCGTGGGTGGCCGCTTCGTATTTCATATTGGAATAAACCGCTACAAATATAACCGGCATCATAGAGGTGATTAAGAAAGCAGCCATTAGGCGCCGCTTGATCGTTACTCTCCGCAGCGAGAGCCACGCCTTGATTGGAGGTATACGCGGAGATTTGAGGGGCATACGTATCACCGTCTTTTTAGTAGGATTGATTTTTGTTAACCGATAATCTATTAAACAAGCCTATCGCATTTTTCTGGTTTTGCCTGTGATTATGAAGACAAAGAGCAGCATCGTCAATTCGGCTATTTGGAGAGGAACGCCCCGCAAAATAAGGGTATTTTATGGCCTTATTTATGCAATTTGGGGCTTCTCTCACATAATAAGGGTAATTTGTGGACCTATTTTCCGGGTTGCGAAGGTAAAGTGACCTTTTTCTCTCCTTTCGCAAAAAATAGGACCATATAATGGCCCTATTCGCGCCGACGCTCGCTAATTTAACAAATAAGGCCATTTTTTCCCCTTAACCCTAGTAGCCCTGGCCCCGAGCGCATTAAAAAAAGCGGCCCTATGCAGCCAGCACAGCTAGCACAAGCCAGCAGGCGCAAAGAGACGCTCTCAGTCTTTTTCTATCCAATTTTAACCGACACTCTATATCAGGTGATGCTGGAACCAAACCGCCGCAGCCTCTACCTCGGTTTGGGTGAGCTGGTGGCCGTATCGCTCCCAGTGCACGGTGACCGAAGCCCCCGCTCCGCTGAGCAGACTCTCCAGCTCCTCTACCTCCCCGGGAGGACAGATCGGATCGTTGCTTCCAGCGCTAATAAACACGGGCAACTCAGGCAGGTCCGGCAGCTTCACGCCACGGCGCGGCACCATCGGATGGTGCAGAATTGCCCCGCGCAGCGCATCCTGATGGTGAAACAGCAGGCTCGCCGCGATGTTCGCACCGTTTGAATAGCCTACCGCCACGACACCGCGCCGATCAAACCCGTAACGCTCCGCTGCCTCATCCAAGAAGCCGTTCAGCTCCTTGGTGCGAAGGATCAGATCCTCCTCATCGAACACGCCTGCCGACAGCCGCCGAAAGAAGCGAGGCATTCCGTTTTCCAGAACTTTTCCGCGAACGCTTAGCACCGAGGAGGTTGGCGAGATCATTTCTGCCAGCGGCAGCAGATCGTGCTCCGTACCACCCGTGCCATGAAGCAGAAGCAGGGTTGGGGCCTTTCCGTCAACGCCTTGCTTGAACAGATGCTTCACTCCTGATCCTCCTTCAGCACGCGGACAATGAAGGGATCCAGGTTCTGTTCGATCGTGCCGCGATGCGGCTCAAACCAATCCGGCAGCATCAGTTTTTCCCCCAGATGCTCCGGCGCTTCGTCCCGGGCAAAGCCCGGAGGGTCCGTGGCAATTTCAAACAGAATGCCGCCTTCCTCGCGGAAGTACACCGCATGGAAATACTGCCGGTCCACGATTGGGGTCGGTTGATAACCATGCTCCGCTACAAGGTTTCTCCAAGCCTCGTGCTCTGCAAAATCCTTCGCCCGCCAGGCGATATGGTGGACCGTTCCAGCGCCGCCGGCGCCGTTGTCCATCGGGTTTACGTTTACGTCAATCACGTTTCCCAGCTCACCTGGCGCTTTATAGCGGGCGTAATAGCCGTCCTCGCCGAGCTTTTCCAGGCCCATGACGGTTTCCAGCAGCTTGCCGGTTTTTTCCGGGGCCCTGCTGTACAGCAACGCTCCTCCAAAGCCTTTAATCGCCTTGTCGGCCGGAACACCCCCAAAGGACCAGGAGTTAAGCGGGCCTGCGGCACGCTCCACCAGCTCAAGCTGAAGCCCATCGCGATCTCTGAAGTGCAAATACGTTTCATCGAATCTGCTGACCTGAGTAGTCGATATACCGAATTTTTGCAAACGCTCCTTCCAGAAATCAAAGCTTCCTTCGGGGATCGTGAACGTCGTAACTCCAACCTGACCGGCACCGATCCGCCCTCGGCGGGAACCCGCTGCAGGGAAAAACGTAATGATCGTTCCGGGGCTTCCGGCTGCATCGCCAAAATACAAATGGTAAACTTCCGGCGCGTCAAAATTGACGGTTTTCTTCACTAACCGCAGTCCGAGCACCCCAGCGTAGAAATCCACGTTGGCTTGCGGATCGGTTGCGAAGGCCGTGATATGATGTATCCCTGCGGTGGGTTGAATCATGGGCTCCACTCCTTTTTTCTAATTATAAATATGGTCTGTTTTAAAACTTATTAAAGCTTACAAATTCAGCTACCGGCTTCCGATAACCGCGTGGGCGGAAGCTCGAGGTGTCTTCCTTACCGATCGCGATGAGCATCACAGGTACATAATTGTCCGGCACTTGCAGCAGCTCGCGAATTTCATCTTGATCAAAAGTGATCATCGGGCAGGTGTCCCACCCTTTATCTTTAGCAACCAGCATCATTTGCATCGCGGAAAGGCTGGTGCTGCGAATAGCCTCTTCATATCTAAAGCTCTCGCCCTTTGATTCATAGAAATCAATACTTGCGTTAACGACCATATCATATTCCTGTTTGCTAAAGAAACCAAGTTCCAGCAATCCTTCATTTATCTTAGGGGCGTCCAGGTGAGCATCCAGCTTGCCGAGTACAAGAATCACTGCGGAGGCCGTATGGATTTTGTACTGTTTGCTGGCGGCCTCATACACTTTTTCCTTCAAGTCCGGGTCTTTAACGACAACATAATGTGCATGCTGCAAATTAAAAGCTGTCGGAGCAAATTTCGTAAGACTAAAAATCTCCTCCAAATCCTTATCCGGGATCTGCACCCCTTCAATAAATTTGTTCACCGAACGTCGGGATTTTACGATGTTTTCAAAGTCATGCTCACTCATGGATAACTCCTCCTAGATTAGGGTTTATGATTTATGTGAATTACAGTAAAGCATCAATGGAATAAGAGCCTGCACCGGTTAACGCCACGCCAACCGCAACCGCAATCAGCAGCAGATTAAATTCATACCCGTTTGCTGATGTCCAAAAACCATTTTTGATGTGTACGGTGAATATCGCAACCAGCATCGTGATTACCAGAAGCGCAGCCCCCAGCGGTGTGAACAGCCCGGCTGCAAAAAGCAGGCCGCCGCCGAATTCGGACAACCCGGCCATAATCGCCATCGGTACGCCCGGCTTAACCCCGATCGACTCCATCCAGCCGCCGGTTCCCTTCGGACCGTAGCCTCCGAACCAGCCGAACAGCTTCTGAGCGCCATGCGCCATAAACGTCAAACCTACCACCACACGAATTATTAACAATCCTAATGCTATCATCATTTTGATTATCTCCTCATTATTTTAATTTTGAAATTTACCTTGAACTAAAGAATCTTAATTTTAAGATATAAGGCCTAAGTAGACCTGTGTTACTGTCCGTGCGTTTTACGCTTTAAGCTTAATTATACGCTTTAACACTTTTGAACTTAATCATTTTTCTTGCTAGACGATTTCGCGTTCACACTTTTATGCCTGTGCATTCTTGCAGTTACAATGCTTTCGTTTTCTTAACGGCGGTTCCGGAGCCCTGGTTTGGACCTTGGCTACTTGAACCCGTCTTCCGCAAATTTACCCAACTTCTTCAACAGCTGAGACGCAATCTCTCTCTCCTCGTGGGAGAGCCCGCCTACCGCCTTTTCAATAACCTCAGTGTGATGCGGGAATACGTCCTCCATAAATTGTCGACCCTTCTCCGTAATTTCCGCATATACGAGGCGTCTGTCTTCCTTGCACGTATTCCGGGTCACAAAATGCTTCTGCTCCAGCTTGTCGACGATATAAGTTATGTTCCCACTGCTCATCAGCACCTTGCTGCCAATCTGCTGAATCGGCTGACGGCCTTTGTGGTACAGCAGCTCCAGAACTCCAAACTCGGTGCGAGTTAACCCATACTGGCGGATCGCCTTGTCACTATGGGCATGAACCCATTGGCTGGCCCGGGACAACGTGACAAACAGATGCAATGCGTCATTATTTACTCGATCCATGTGGCGATCACCTCCGCTTATATTTGTAAAATCATGCTGTCGATCATAGTGTACCCGATTGTCTCAACATTTATTATCTCAACAATCATTTTCTTAATGTTAATTATCTTGATTTAAAGATACTCTTTATTAAGATAATTGTCAATGCTTAATTTTAAAATATTTTGCACTAACGCAGTAACCAAAAAAGGGCGCTCCATGGCGCCCGTTCACCTCTTCTCTAGCAGTTCTATTTTCACTTCCTTGCCCCGTCCGGGCGCAAGTGGATCAATACATTTATGGCAAACAGAATAACGCTGAAAACGACGAGCGTTCCGCCAATAGCCACCAACGGTTCAAATTGCTCAGATCCTAATAGCAGCAGCGCCAAGCTGACCATCATCAACGGAAGCCCGATGGAATATGTCCAAAATTGGATTTTGCTGAGTAGACTCTCTCCCGCCTGTGGAAATAACCAGTAAATGACCCCGGCCAGAGCAAACGACGCCCACCCCAGCAGATTAACGTGAGTATGAACACTTGCTAACGTATAATCATGCTGCATCGACATGTACATGCCTAGGATTACGCCGACGACAAAATACAGCACCGCTACTTTAATGTATGCAATCCCCAAACCGCCCCACTCCCCCAACTTGTACAGATTCATTTCATTTTCAAAATATGTCTCGGGTCAGAGGAATATTCGGACTACATTGCTTGTTGTAAATCGGAAGAGATGGTGCTTATACCCAAATTCGCACTTACCATATATGAGATGGTAAAATAATAAAAACATAACAATCCGTAAAACTACATTTTGGTGGAGGGCAACGCGGCGGTCTAATCCGAGATTTCGGTGATCCGGCTAATCGAGCTATCCATTCAAGTGATGGAGCAAAGCACGGTTAAATTTTATAAACAAGGAGATTACAATATGGAGTACAAAATTATTGCCGATAGCTGCTGCGATCTGACTCCCCAGTTAAAGGAACAGCTGGACGTTACCACGGTTCCGCTTACCCTAATCCTCGGGGATACGACCTTCGTAGATGACGATGCGTTGGACCTTGCCGATTATATGGACAAAATGAAAAGCTTTAAAGGTAAAATCGGATCGGCTTGTCCCTCGCCAGGGATGTACAAGGACACTTTTGTCGGCAACCATGTTTCATTTGCAGTGACATTATCCAGCAATTTGTCCGGGTCCTACGCCAGTGCAAATTTAGGAAAGAACTTGGCTGAGGAAGAGGGCGCCGAGGTTCATGTGTTTGACTCCAAAAGCGCATCGGCCGGTCAACTGCTGCTTGCCGTAAAAATTCGTAAAATGATCGATGCCGGCATGCATAAATCCAAAATCATTACCTCGATCGAAAGCTTCATCCAAGAAATGAAGACTTATTTTGTGCTCGATAACCTCGATAATTTGGTGAAAAATGGGCGGCTGAACAAAATCGCCGGCAAGCTGATCTCCGTACTCCACATCAAGCCGATCATGGGCTCGGACGGCGACGGCAATATTGCCCTTTACTCCCATGCCCGCGGGCAGAAGCAAATTGTGGAGAAGCTGCTTCATTTTATTGAAAAAAGCGGCCGATCCACCGTTGGTGAAAGCATGGTCATCACCCATTGCAACAATTCCGGGCTGGCCGAGATGCTGCTCAGCGCGATTCGCACCCGCTTCCATTTCAAAGAAATTTTAGTCGTGCCGACCAGAGGACTCAGCTCCATGTATGCCAATGACAAGGGCATCATTATGGCTTTTTAAGACCAGGCAGCCTGCAAACAGGGGCTGCCTTTCTTTTTTCCCTCTAATTACTCTTATGTCCACTCTTCCGGAAGTAATCTTGCATATTGCGGCTGAAGATAGCGGTCATCCACCAGCATCAGCACGCCGCAGTCATTCTCGGAACGGATCAAGCGGCCCCCGGCCTGCAGCACTTTATTCATCCCAGGAAAAACATAGGCATAATCGAACCCTCTTCGCCCGGTTTCATTGAAATAATCCCGAATGATGTCCCGTTCGAGCCCGATCTGCGGCAAACCCACGCCAACGACAACAACGCCTGTCAGACGGTCGCCTACGAGATCGATGCCCTCGGAGAAAATCCCACCCATTACCGCAAAGCCGACCAGTGTTCCTTGAGGGCTTGGCATAAACGCAGCCAGATATTGCTCCCGTTCCTCTTCCGTCATGCTCCCCTGCTGCAGCAACAGCTGGACGGATTCCCTCATTTTGGCCGCAAATCCCTCATAAATGAGATTCATATAGGCGTAGGATGGGAAGAAAAACAGGTAGTTTCCCGACCTTTCGCGGGCCAACTCACACAGCAAACGAACGAGGGGCTCACGCGTCTCCTCCCGGTCACGGTACCGGGTCGAGAGCGGTTTAATGATCACGCTCAATTGTTCACGGGAAAAAGGAGAAGGGATCGATACTGTATAATCATCCGGCCCTGCACCCAGCATGTCCCGATAAAAGGAAAGCGGGGACAGCGTAGCCGAGAAGTAGATGCGGGAGCGATACCCTTTCCCCATTTCCTGCAGTAAATAAGAAGGGTCAAGGCAGAACAGCTTGATGGTGATGTCCTCCCGGGTCATCTCCGCATACGTCACATACCGCTCATCATACAGCTTACCGATACGGGTAAAATTCACCGCTGTAAAATAGGCCTGCAGCAGCAGCTCGCTCCGGTCCACGTCCCCGCCAGACTCCGCAGAGCTTAGCGCCTTCTCCGCTTGTTCAGCAAACGCTTCAATTAGCTTTAGCAAGGGTTCGGGAACAGCCTTGCTGATCCACTGCGGCCCCTCTGCTTGTTTCCGCAGCTGTATGAAGTAAGCGTTCACGGCTTTGGCGGCCTGGTATACTGCGGCGTTAAAGCCTTTATACGCCCGCTGCAGCGCCAGAAAATCGGACTTTTGGAGCTGGCTCGAGAACATCTCCCTTGCCCGGTCCACCAGGTTATGGGCCTCATCGATCAACAGCGCAGTCTCCCGCTTTTGCTCGCCAAACATTCTTTTCAGGGATACCCTGGGGTCAAAAGCATAGTTATAATCACAGATGACGACGTCCGCTGCATAAGCAAGGTCAATCGAAAACTCAAACGGGCAAACCCGGTGCTTCCGTGCATATTCCTCGACTACCGTCCGGGTCATCAGCGTTTCATGCGCCAGAATATCCAGGATCGCCCCATTAATTCGGTCATGATACCCGTCCGCATAAATGCAGTCCTCTTTGTTGCAGCTGATTCCTTCTTCCCGAAAGCAGATTTTCTCCTTAGCGGTCAGCGTTACCGCGTGAATGTGTAAGCCCTGCGATTGCATGAGGACAAAAGCTTCTTCCGCCGCCGTCCGGGTAATCGTCTTTGCTGTCAGGTAGAAAAAATGCTGCAGCCACCCTTCCCCCATCGATTTGATCGCCGGGAACGTGGTGGAGATCGTTTTTCCTATGCCAGTTGGAGCCTTGGCAAATAAGCCTACCCCTTCCTCAATCGTCTTGTACACCGCGCCCGCGAGCTTCCGTTGACCGGCCCGGTAGGCCGGAAACGGGAACGCTAACCCTTTGATGCTGAGGTCCCGCGTCAGGCGGTGATCCCGTTGAAGCCGGGCATACGGAGCGTACTGCTGCACCGTTTCCAGCACGAACGACGCAAGCTCTGCGAAAGCATTTTTTTTCTGATATTGCTTCCGTTCCCCCGTTTCCGTTTGAACATATGTCAGCTGAACCGTCATCTCGGAGATATCGTGGGCCAGCGCATACATGTACGCGTAAAACTTCGCCTGAGCCC
This sequence comes from Paenibacillus puldeungensis, assembly GCF_042678945.1. NCBI lineage: Bacteria > Bacillati > Bacillota > Bacilli > Caryophanales > Paenibacillaceae > Paenibacillus > Paenibacillus puldeungensis. The sequence goes on from NZ_JBHTLM010000010.1 coordinate 49,098, forward strand.
AGTGCACCGGGTACGTCTCCGCCGTAATCAGGGCGAGGTCCCCCGATGTCGACTTGATCTCGTCCACGGTAAGGGACCCGTCCTCCGCCATAAGCAGACCATCGCAGCGTCCATCCACGACAAAGAGGAGATCCCCACACGGAATCTCCGCCGAAACATATACTTCCTTTTGATCCAGTTCGCCGTATTCTTTCTGCACCTGCTGATGTGTCCTCGTACCCTCGATCAGCGCTGCCGCCGTCCGAAAGCCGCCGCTTTCCAGATCCCCGCTGCGATACACGTACTCCACCAGCGGCCTTACGGCGATGCATACCTTATCATTCATTTTGTCACCTGCCGAGCCGATACCTATCGGAACATTTGTTCTATTAGTATATCACGTCCGCAGCGAATCAAACAGCAGGTGAACAAAATTAGCGATTCAGAACAATGTTAAAATCTTTGGCTAAATAATTATGAATCCGCACGAAATCAGCCTGGGTCAGTTGATCGAGCATTTTATGGCCGTTCTTCCATTCGCGTCCCAAAATAATCCCAATCGTCTGTCCGGCTAAAGCGGTTGTCGGGATAATCCGTGCACTTCCGTATGCCTTAATCGAAGCCCCCACGTTTTTCCCGGCCACCAGAACGTTGTCGTAGGACTTTAACTCAAAGGAACGCAGCGGGATACCGTAACGGTTTGGCTTGCCAAGACTTACGCCCAAAGGCATAACCTGAGTGGCCTGCAGATCGATGGTGTAGCCGCCGATCGTCACGTTATCCCAGAACATCCGGTTCGACTTGACGTCTTTGTAATCTAATACATATTTCGTTTCGTACCGGTTAAAGTCACGGATATACAAATACTCAGGAAATTCCCCCAGCTCGGCATTCTCAAATCCCGGAACATACTGCTGCAAAAATTTCAAAATGCGCGGTGCTTCCTCTCTAGCCTTGCTAATAGCGGTTTGAACCGACTTCGGATCCGCGGGATTTACGTTAAAAATCAGCAGGCTGTTGACGATGACCTGGCCGTTTTTCTGATTTGTCGCATTGATTCCCCGCAGCAGCAACTGTGAATCCTTCGGTCTAAATTTATAGGTCTGGTTGCTGAAGCCAGTAGCAAATTTTCGGTCTACGTAGGTGTTTTGCCCGAATATTTTTTGTACCTTCGAAAGGGGATACGCATGGAGCACAGCCTCGTGCATATGCGCCCAATCGACGTTATTAAAGTTAAGCATATATGTCGCCGCCATATAATCCGGCTTGCTTCCCCGGTATATGCTTTCCATGCCCGGAATACGCTCCTCACCGAGCTTGCTGGACAGGGCGCCGTAGTCGGTGTTTTCTACCCAATATTCAGCCTGGACCGTGTATTTCGATCCATCATTGGCACGGTAGGACAACGCTTCGAGCGATTTCTCATTCCCGCCCGGAATCGTCCTGATGGAGTCGATCGCGACCCCGCTCTTCAACGGAATCCCCCTAATCAGCCTCTGATAGTATTGGCGAAAATCTTTGATTCTCCGAATCACTCCCGATTTGTAGCCGTCATATAAATGCTTGATTTCCCCCTGAACAAGACTGCGTTTCGCTTTATCATGGGGCTCGTCCAGCACCAGCATTTGTCCCTGAATAAGCTCGCCGCCCGGTTTGCTGCGGGGGTCCAATATCAACACGCTTAAGCCTTGGTCGTGAGCCGCCTTAGCCAGCTCAACCCCCTCGATTTCGCTGCCGATCACAACGACATCATAATGGGAACACCCCGGTCCACAGTATAATGGTGTGCTTTTTTGGGGTGTTCCGGCATAAGCCCCTGGGGTAAACGCCGCAAAATGAATGAGCTGCATCAGCAAGGCCGCAGCGATGATGACCATAAAGGGTCGTTTATTTTTCCACCACATTTTCTTCACTTCCGGATTCTCTCCTCTTTTTATACAGATGACACTATTTTGCCGCGATAAGAATGAGAATTCCAGTAATTAACTCGATAATAATGGGAATTTCTGTATAAAAGTGACTTGTTTCGACAGTCCCGTCTCAACGGTGTGTAGCAAACAAAGCGGCTGCTCCGTCAAATGAATTCAATAAGCCACTTTCTTATAAAAAATAACTGTCAACCGTTCTTGTGCAGTCGATCCGCCAACGTTTTGAGACGTTCCGGGTCGATTGGAGCAAGCCCGCTGCCGCCGAGCCTAACGGCGGAGCCGAAGTGGACCTCGTCGACGCCGGTTTGCATGATAACGTCTTCGACCGTATCCAGCGTGAGGCCGTGACCGGCTAAAATACGCAAAGATGTGCCACGAGCTGCCTCTTGAACGAGTTCCCCAATCTCGGGAATGGCGTCAGGGGCCGGCCTTGGTCCACCCGAGGTGAGAACTCGGGATATTTGCGGGTATTGCTGTAACGTGCGAATGCCGGCGATCTGGTCTTCCAGCTCGTCAAAAGCTCGATGAAAGGTCACATCCAGCCCGGAGGCTGCGGACAGCACTTTTTTGAGCGCGGCCTCATCAATCGTATGGTTCGCCGTCAGCATGCCGATAACGATACCGGTTGCCTTGGTTCTACGAATCGCTTGAACCTCGGCCACCATGGTCTGCAAGTCCGCTTTCCCGTAGACAAAGGATCGACTATGCGGCCTCACCATGACATTAACGGGGATTTTCACCGCCCGGGTCACCTGCTGGACCAATCCAATCCCCGGCGTAAGGCCGCCTTCCGTCATGGCGGTGATAAGTTCAAGCCGATCCGCACCATTCGCTTCAGCGATAACGGCGTCTTCTACGCATGTGGCAATAACCTCTAAAATCATTAGCGAGTCCTCCTTACTTGGCTCCTGTGCAGGTACGTGTGCGGTCCACCACATAATCCGCCAGCAGTCGAGCACCGTAGCCGGTTGCGCCCGCTGCGGAGTAAGCCGTCTCCTGCTTATATTGGACCGTCCCGGCCATATCAATATGTACCCATTTTATCGATTCAGCAACAAACTTGCGTATAAAAAGTGCGGCGATGATCGCCCCCGCCATGCCGGACTTGCCGACGTTGCGGAGGTCAGCGTAGTCGCTTTGCAGCTCCGCCTCGTATTCATCCATCATCGGCATCGGCCACAGCCGCTCGCCGTTTCGCTCGCCGATGCGGATGAGCTGCCGGCTCACTTCAGCATCGCCCAAAATAGCGGCGATGCCAAGGCCAAGCGCCTGGCCGACATTGCCGGTCAGCGTGGCGATGTCGATCGCCTCGGCCACGCCGAGCCCCGCAGCGTGAAGCAGCGCATCGGCGAGGACAAGCCGGCCCTCGCCATCGGTGTTGGCTACCTGCACGGTCAGCCCGTTTGGATAACGGATGACCGTGGAAGGCAGCGCAGCCCGGGCGTCCGGCAGGTTGTCGGCCACCGCAATCAAGGCGGTGGCGTGGACGGCGGCACGCTGGCGCACGAGGATATCCATCGCACCGACGACGGCCGCGGCTCCGCCCATGTCCATCCGGGCATCGCTGATGTCCGCGCCGGTCTTCACATTCATCCCGCCCATGTCAAAGGTGATGCCTTTGCCGACCAGGGCGAGATGCGGCAAATTTTTGCCGCCCTCATACTCCAGCTCAATGAGCGCCGGAGCGTGCTTGCTGCCCGCTCCTACCGTGAGCAAGCCGTTCATTTCGCGATCCTTCAGCTCTTGCCCCTGATGCACATGAATCCGCACCGGTGTCCCGGCAAAATGGTCAACGACCGTTGCCACGAACCGTTCCGGATTTAAGCCATCCGGGGTCTCGTTCACCAGATCGCGAGCCAGCATGGCGCCTTCCGCGCGAATCCGTGCGGTTTGCACGACCTCCTCCAGCCGAGCCTCGGACAGCTCCGGCCACTGCTCCGGTCGGAGGATCAGCTCCACGCTGCCCTCCCGCCGCGTCGTGCCCCTGTACTTGTCGAAGTGGTACAGCCCCAGCAGCCAGCCTTCGACCCAGGCTTGCAGCCAGGAGGCGGCGGCTTCTGCGGTAGCTCCAACCCCTGGACCGCCGCAGCTCCTGCGGTCCAAGACGGCGCTGCGCCGCTCCTCGCGCAGCATCGCCCGGGCCGCGGCCCCGCCGGCGCGCCGCACGAGCTCCAGCGTCTCGTCCGCTCGCCGCCCAAGACCTGTGGCGAGCACATCCGCCTCGCCCTCCGTCCGCCCCAGCAGCCACGTTACGCTGCCTGCTTTTTTATGCTGTTCCCGCAGCGGCAGCCAAAACGGCTCCTCTGCATATACCGGGCTTACGACAGCTGCGCCTGTCCGCTCTCCGGATCGGTCCATTGTGATTAACATCGCGTGATCCCTTCTTTCCTGCAAATAACAATACGGATAGTGCCGGTCAATCTACTACATCCCGCTCGCCTACACACCACAAAAAATAAGGGTAAAAAATGCCCTTATTTCAACGAATTGGCCCCTTCAGGCCAAAATAGGAGACCTTTATGGCCCTATTTTCCAATTTTTGAAGAAAAGTAGTCCAATCCCCCGGCTTCTGGCGAGAATAAGTACACAAAACACCCCTATTTTTCGAGTAGCCCCGCTTTTCCCACAAATAGGTCCATTATTTACCCTTATTTCACTCACCTTACCCCAAGCGAACGCACTCAAAGGTCCCCTTACCCATCCATACCTTGATATACTACAGAATACTCCCCATATTCCACCAGGTACATGACATATTTCGTTCTGTGCGACTCTCCAAAAAAACGCTTGATCTTATCCCAAAGAAATTGAATAATTAAAAACTGAACTTACTTTTGCATAGCAAACATTCACACACTTGGTCACATCACTTCATTCCATAGAAGGCACCGATCTTCAGAAAGGTTGTTTCATCATGAACTCAACACCGGCTATTAGCGAACAGAGGGCAGCCGTCAAAGCCTCGTTTCCTATTGCTCTCCTATCCCTGACCGTCGGGGCGTTTGCCATCGGCATGACCGAATTTGTCATCATGGGGCTGCTGCCGAATGTGGCGAGCGACCTGCACGTCAGCATCTCTACAGCCGGGCAGCTCATTACCGCATACGCGATGAGCGTCGCAATAGGCGCGCCGATTTTGACCCTGCTGACCCAGCGCATTCCGCAAAAAGGATTGCTTTGCCTCCTGATGCTTCTCTTTATCCTCGGCAATGGCTTATCAGTCGTGGCCCCGAGCTATGCGGTGCTTATGGCCGCCCGGATCGTAACAGCCCTCACGCATGGCACCTTCTTTGGCGTTGGTGCGGTCATTGCCGCCGGCCTCGTCCGGCCGGAAAAAAGAGCCGTAGCCGTCTCAATCATGATGGCCGGCCTGACCATCGCCAACATTGTAGGGGTTCCGCTCGGCACCTTTGTCGGTCAGCAGCTTGGCTGGAGGGCTTCCTTCGGTGCAATTGCCTTGATGGGCGTGATCGCCCTGTTCGGAATCTTGCTGCTTGTCCCGCGCCTTAAACCGGAGGAGCCGAGCGGAATAGCTCAGCAGCTTCGGGCGTTGGTTCGTCCCAAGTTGCTTCTGTTTTTGCTGATTGCCGCGCTCGGCAATACAAGTCTTTTCGCCGTATTTACGTATATCGCCCCTATGCTCCAAGACATCACTGGATTTGGCGAGCATAGCGTCACCTGGATTCTCGTCATCTTTGGCTGCGGCGTCACGCTCGGCAACATCGCAGGCGGCAGGCTCGCCGATTGGAGGCTGATGCCTTCCCTGCTGGGGCTCTATCTCATGGTGGCCGTCATTTTGGGCATCTTCACCTTTACGATTCAAAGCCCGATTCTTGCCATCCTTACGATCTTCTTCTGGGGATTCGCTTCGTTTGGAGTCATGCCCGGCCTGCAGGTCCGAATTATGAGCCTCGCCAAGGCCGCTCTGGCGCTCGCCTCCACCGCCAGCCACTCGGCCGGAAATCTTGGCAATGCTGCGGGCGCTTTTATCGGTGGACTGGTCATTATCCACCTGGGCTTGCCTGCACTGCCTTGGGTCGGCTCGCTGCTCGCCGCACTCGCCCTTCTTCTCGGGGCGGTCAGCTACGCGCAGGAACGAAAGCAACAATCAGCCGCGGTAGAATAAACGACTTAAGCAAAAAGGACCCGAGGATTGGATTCCTCAGGTTCTTTTCTGCGCAAATTTCACGAACGCAAGCAGCTTTAGCTACTTAAGCTGCTTGCTCCGCAGCTGCCCGCAGGCGGCGTCGATGTCGGTTCCGTGCTCCAGGCGGATGCTGCAGCTGATGCCTTGTTTTTTCAGCACATCATAGAACGCCAGCACAGATTCCTGCTCGCTTCTCTGGTACTGGCTGTGCTCGTCCACCGGATTGTATGGGATCAGGTTGACCAGCACGAGCCGGTCCTTCATCAGCTCGGCCAGCTCCAACGCCTGCTCCGTGCCGTCATTAACGCCCTTCAGCATAATGTACTCGATCGTGAGCCGCCGGTTTGTTTTCGCCAAATAGTAGTCGATGGCATCCATCAGCTTCTCGATCGGGATCGCCCGGTTGATCTTCATGATCCGGGTGCGCAGCTCATTGTTCGGCGCATGCAGCGATATAGCCAGATTGACCTGCAGGTCGGAATCGGAAAACTCGATGATTTTGTCCGCCAGTCCACTGGTCGATACGGTAATATGCCGCGGTCCGATCGCAAGCCCCTTCGGATCTTGAATAACACGCAAAAAGTCAGCCATGTTGTCGTAATTGTCAAAAGGCTCCCCGATCCCCATCACCACAAGGTGGGTCACCTTCTCTTCCTTCTGCACCTGGTCCAGGTGAAGCTGAACCTTCATCACCTGCTCTACAATTTCCCCGCTCGTCAGATCACGGCTCTTCTTAAGCAGGCCGCTCGCGCAAAAGCTGCAGCCGATGTTGCAGCCGACCTGCGTCGTGACGCATACCGACAAGCCGAACTTGTGCCGCATGAGCACCGTTTCGATCAGATTTCCGTCCTGCAGCCGAAACAGAAACTTAATCGTGCCATCGACAGATTCCTGCCGAATATGCTCCTCAAGCGTTTGAATTGTAAAATGTTCAGCAAGCAATTGTAAACATTCCGCCGGCACATCCGCCATGGCCGAGAAGTCGGTTACCCGCTTCCGGTACAGCCACTCCCACACCAAGTCGGCCCGGGATTTTTTAATTCCCCGCTCTTCCAACCATGCGATCAATTGCTTTTTGGTCAAGCCATATATTGAAGGTTTCATTTTATCATTATCCTCTTTCCGAAACGGTGGCTATACGTGAATCCGCAGCCAACCCCTTCTTAAAATCATTCTTTTATTATACAAAATTCGCTCTACCCCATGCCACAGGTAAAAAATTTAGCCGGTTCGCACCCATTTGCAGTTTAAGATCCACCACCGCTTTTACATAGAACGAATTTTCCGTTGAAACGGGGAAAACAATGCAGGCCTAAAGTTAAATCAAGGCACAATCAACAACAATGTCGAGAGAAACCACATTTTCCATGGGAGGAAAGAGAATTCATGAAAAAGAGATGGCACAAAGGTACCGGAATGATCCTGACGCTCGCACTTGTTACGGCATTATCCGCATGTTCCGGCGGAAGCAAGGATACGACGGCCGGAACCGCAGCAGCAAACAACAATGCATCTGCACCACAAACGGTAAGCCTCGAGGACATCACGAAGCTCGCCAAAGAGGAAGGTCAAGTGGTCAGCGTAGGGATGCCGGACAACTGGGCGAACTGGAAGGAAACGTGGGCGGACATCCTGTCTACATACGGCCTTAAGCACACCGACACTGACATGTCCAGCGCAGAGGAAATTGCCAAGTTCGACGCCGAGAAAAACAAACCGACAGCCGATATCGGCGACGTAGGGATTGCATTTGGACCCGTAGCGGTTGATAAAGGCGTAACGCAGCCGTACAAAACGGCCAATTGGGATGAAATCCCGGATTGGGCCAAGGACAAGGACGGGCATTGGGTCGTCGGCTACCAAGGAACAATCTCTTTTTTTACAGATAAAAATTTAGTGAAAAACGCTCCAAAAAGCTGGGAGGACCTGAAAAACGGTGACTACAAGATCATCGTCGGCGACGTGACCAAAGCGGCTCAAGCGCAAATGGCTGTTGTCGCAGCAGCATATGCCTTTGGCGGGGACGAGAAAAACATCGAGCCCGGCATCGCCTTCTTTGAAGAATTAGCGAAAAAAGGTCGGATCTCGCTGTCTGAAGCATCCGTGGCCAACATTGAAAAAGGTGAAGTACCGGTAACGCTTCTGTGGGACTTTAACGCGCTCGGATACCGCGACCAGTTGGGCAAAGACCGGTTCGATGTAGCGATTCCTAAAGAAGGCAGCGTTGTAGGCGGCTACGCGACGATCATCAACAAGTACGCTCCGCATCCAAATGCAGCCAAGCTGGCCCGTGAGTTCATTCTTAGCGACGAAGGTCAAATCAATCTGGCGAAAGGTTATGCCAGACCAATCCGTTCCAGCGTGAAGCTCCCGGACGACGTTGCCGCGAAGTTGCTCCCGCAAGAGGAATACGCAAATGCCAAGCCGATCGGCGATTATAAGGTATGGGAAGAAACGGCGAAAAAGCTTCCGCAGCTTTGGCAGGAACGTGTACTCGTACATCTGAACTAATCGATTTGCCATAAATGGAGGGGGCCTTGGAACAACCAAGGCGCCCCTCTTCCTTAACTCCATCCTAGTAAGAAACGTGGTGATTGCCTTATGAGAAAAAAACGCAGCACACGCGCTTGGTTACTTTTGACGCTGCTGCCTTTTGCCCTGCTGGTCGCCGGCTTCCAGCTCGTTCCCGTTGTGTCGATGCTGGTCAGCAGCTTTACAGGCGATGGCGGAGAAGGGTTTACCTTCAGCCAATATGTTACGGCGCTGACAAACGCCTATTATTATAAAGCGATCGAGAACAGCCTGTTGATCTCCCTGTTCTCCAGTCTAGCAGGGATTTTGATCGGCGCGGTGGCCGCCTACTCGATTACGCGGTTCAGCTCCGCCGCACGGGACCGGATTTTGCTCATGTCCAATATGACGTCGAACTTTGCGGGGATTCCGCTCGCTTTTGCCTATATTATTCTGCTCGGCAACAACGGTATTTTTACGCTGCTGTTTAAGGAATGGGGCCTCGATGTATTCGGCGGCTTCAACCTGTACAGCTGGGGCGGACTCATTCTCGTGTATGTGTATTTTCAAATTCCACTGGCGATTTTGCTCATGTATCCGTCGTTTTACGTCATTCGTGAGCAGTGGAAGGAAGCGGCGTCTTTGCTCGGAGCTACTACGCTGAAATTTTGGACGACGGTCGGTCTGCCCTGTATCGCTCCGGCCCTGCTCGGGACGCTTGGGATTTTGTTCGCCAATGCCATGGGGGCTTACGCCACCGCCTATGCGCTGGTCGGAAGCAATTACAACCTGCTGGCGATCCGCATCAGTTCGCTCGTGACCGGCGATGTCATCACCCGGCCGGAGCTCGGCTCGGCCTTGGCGGTGCTGCTGGCGCTTACGTCCATTGGAGCGGTGTGGCTCAACCATCTGATGACGCGAAAAGTGGCCTCTTTTAGCGGGACGGCTTCTGCTTCAGAGCGGGCAGGCGGGAAGCGCAAACGCGCCTTCCGGATGAACCGTAAAGTATCCGCCGGACCGACCGCGGCTACCGGGAGGGAAACCATATGACACGTAGGCTTGGCATGCACCGCCTGCTAATCGGGCTGGTGATGTTTTATCTGCTGCTGCCGCTGGCGGCCACCTGTTTGTATGCTTTTGCGGGAAAATGGGACCATACCCTGCTGCCCGAAACGTGGACATTCGATTGGTTCCGGCAAATGGCGCTCGATGCGCGTTTTTTGGAATCGCTGTGGAACTCGTTTTACTTATGTGCGATCGGCGTCGGACTTAGCCTTGTCGTGATGCTGCCGACCGTTTTTATCGTGACGGTATACTTTCCCCGCTGGGAGCCGCTGCTTAAAAGCATGGTCGTTCTCCCCTACGCCGTTCCTGGCATCGTTGCGGCGGTAGGCCTGATTCGTGCTTACTCCTCCGGCCCGATTGCCATTTCCGGCACGGTGTATATCATTATCGGCGCTTACTTTGTGGCGATATTGCCTTATATGTATCAAGGTTTGCGAAACAGCATGCTGACCGTGGATGCTCCATCCCTGCTCGATGCGGCGGAAACGCTCGGGGCCAGCAAAATTGCAGCTTTCCGAACGGTCATTCTTCCGAATATTTTGCCCGGTGTGCTGGTGGCGATGCTGCTGTCTTTTTCCGTGCTGTTCGGGGAATTTGTCCTGACGAACATGCTGATCGGCAGCCAGATCGAGACGGTCCAAATTTATTTGTATAAACGGCTTGCGGAAAGCGGCCATATCGCCAGCACGATCGCAATTTTGTACTTCGTATTTATTCTGATCATTTCAGCCCTGTTGACCCGGCTGGGCAACTTCATGAAGGGAGGCGTCCGGTTATGAGCTACCTGAAGCTGACCGGCATTACGAAAAAATTCGGCGGCACCCTAGTCCTGAACCAAGTCGATCTTACCGCCAGCAAGGGGGAGATGATTACCCTGCTCGGCCCTTCCGGCTGCGGCAAAAGTACACTGCTCCGCTGCATCTCCGGGCTTACTGATTTAGAGGCTGGCTCGATTGCGCTCGATGAACGGGAGCTGACCTCTCTAGCCCCGCGCGAACGCGAGGTGGGGATGGTTTTTCAATCGTATGCGCTGTTTCCAAACCTGAATGTCATGGATAACATCGGCTACGGCCTCAAAATGAAGGGGATCAAAAAAGAGGTTATCCGCGGGCGCGTCGATGAGCTGCTCAAGCTGGTTGACCTGACGGACAAGAGCCATGCCTATCCGCACGAGCTGTCGGGCGGACAGCAGCAGCGGGTCGCGCTGGCCCGGTCGCTGGCCGTTCAGCCCAAGCTGATGCTGCTCGACGAGCCGCTGAGCGCCTTGGATGCGAAAATCCGCAAAAACCTGCGGATGGAGATTCGTCAGCTGCAGCAAAAGATGGGCATGACGATGATCTTCGTCACCCACGATCAAGAAGAAGCACTGATGATTTCCGACCGGATCTGCGTCATGAATCAAGGCCGGATCGTGCAGGAGGGCAGTCCAGAGCAGATTTATACGGCTCCGCGGAGCGAATTCGTTGCCCGCTTTATCGGCAACTACAATGTGCTTGGGCCGGAGGAGGCGGTCAAGCTTAGCGGCCTCGGTGCTAAGTCTGGCGTTAGCTATGCCATTCGGCCGGAGTCGATTACGCTGATCCCTGTGGATCGCGATGGGAACCCGCTGATTGAATCGCGGGAAACGGCTGCCGCTGCGATTGCACCAGCTTCGTTAGGTCAGGGTGCTTCCGGGCGTTCCGGCTCCGGCATGGGCAATGCCCCGTTCACTTTACCGGGGAAAGTGGTCTCTCTCGTCATGCTTGGTAACATTTTGCGCTACGAGGTGGAAGCCGCCGGACTGTCCCTTACAGTAGATTGCCTGGCCGGTCAAGGGCTGGGAGCTCTTCGTCCGGGTGAACAGTCGAACGTGATCCTGAGCATAAATCCTGCCGACTGTATCCCTTTGGAGAAGGATGGTGCCTGATTCTTGTCCATTTTGGCAGAGCAACGCAAACAGGTCATATTAGAGCAGCTTAGATGCAGCGGTCAGGTCAAGGTGATTCACTTGGCGGAAAAGCTCTCCGTCTCGGAGGAGACGGTTCGACGCGATCTTCACACCCTGGAGCGAGACGGGCTGCTAAAACGCGTGTACGGCGGTGCGGTCCCGCAAAAATCGCCCGGCAATTATGAGCCGCCGTATCTCCAGCGGCAGGCGATTCATGCCGAGGAGAAAAGGGGCATCGGCCAGTGTGCCGCCGGTTTGGTGAAATCCGGCGACACGATTGCCATCGACGTCGGCACGACTACCCTGGAATTCGCCAAGTCGCTTCGCGGTTTACAGCAGTTGACGGTGCTGACTAACTCCCTCGCCGTGGCGTTTTGTCTGATGGAATCCTTGAACGCAGGGCGCATTAGCGGCAAGGTTATCGTGATCGGCGGCGAGCTAAACCCGCAGCAGCAATCGCTCTCCGGTACGGCTAGCGAGCTGATGATGAGACCTTTTACCGTTGATAAAGCTTTTCTGTCCGCCGGGGGGATTAGCCTTGACCGGGGAATCAGCGATTTTGATATCCACGAATCGAGCATGTCCCGGCTTTTTGCCGAATCGGCGAAGGAAGTCATCATTTTGGCGGACGTGAGTAAATTGGGAGAGAACGCCTTTGTGCAGATCATTCCCCTGGAGGAAGCAGATCTCATCGTCAGCAGCAGCCCACCGCCTGAAAAATGGCTGCCCTATCTGGAAACTTTTCGCGTGAACTGGATGGAAGCTTGATATAGATAAGTTGAACTAATAATTGTACGAATAGAGGCAGACGGGTGAAATATTCTTACCATCGCTTTTTCAGGATCATTTCTCCCTCTTGCCTACCCAAGGAGAGGATCGGTGGATTATGGAAAATCAATTGAATATGAACCGGATGGAGAACTGTGGTGGGGAAGGCTCAAAATGTATTGTGGTCGTTCTTGATGGTCTACGCTATAGCGCCGCTCGGAGCTGGCTCGGGTTCGTGGAGCATCTCGTGGAGTCGGGCAAAGCGGCAAGCTATAAAGTGGTGTCGGAGCTGCCAAGCCTTTCCCGCCCTCTATATGAGGTAATTTTGACGGGAACCCCGGCGTGGGAGAACGGCATTACCTCGAATCAGGTCGTTCGGCTCAGCGAGGAGGAAAGTTTGTTCCACCTCGCCCGGAATGCAGGCTTGACGACGGCTGCAGCCGCTTACCACTGGGTCAGCGAGCTGTACAACAAGGCGCCGTTCAACCCGCTGCGGGACCGTCATCAGCATGATGAATCGTATCCGATTATGCATGGCTCGTTTTACTTTGAGGACCATTACCCGGACACGCATTTGTTTGCCGACGCCGAGTTTTTGAGACAGGCGTACAATCCAGACCTACTTTACGTGCACTCGATGAATATCGATGACGCCGGGCACAAGTTTGGCGGGGACAGCAAGCAGTACGAGGGTGCGACCCGCATCGTTGACAGCATCCTCGCTCTCGCGGTTCCGGCGTGGATCGCGGCCGGCTATCAAATCATCATCACGTCGGATCACGGGATGAGCAGCTCCGGGCAGCACGGGGGTACCGCTCCCGAGGAGCGCGAAGTGCCGCTGTACGGCATTGGCAAGGCGTTCACCCCCGGCGTCTACGAGGAGCCGATACCACAGCTCGCCATCGCGCCGCTGATCGCCGGACTCCTCGGGCTGAGCCCTTCGCAGCGGATGCGGGTAGCGGCGGACATTCCGGGCGTGAAGCTGCCGGAGAGAAGCTTTGTTTAGCTCACTCAACGAAAGCCAATAATGACCTCAAAAGCCTAGTAAGCTATGTCAGCGAAAGTGAATAACGACCTCGGGCCGCTCTTGTCCGCCACTTGTCACTGATTAGACTAGGATGCTGACAAGTGGCTCCCAAATGCGTACGTAAACTCCCTCCGGTTCGTTATTCTCTTTCTTGAAGCATACAAACATAAGTGCACAAAGGCCGCTGGAGATGCTCTCTCCAGCGGCCTTTGTTTTACAACCAATGCGTCTCTTCACAGCAGCATTTTGCATATGCTCCAGTCCAACGCTTTTACGTCTCCTCTTTCCTCGCGTTTTTTCACATTTCCTCGTTTTTCATAGGTCCACGTCTCTACGTTTCCGCATTTCTACGTTTCCACATTCGCATTTCCACATTCTCTTTTTCACATTTCTACGTTTTCACATTCCAGGGTCTCACATATCTACGTCTCAAAATTTCACGCAACCCACTTCACTGACGACATCTAAATGTAAAAAGTGCATCTAATCAAGGGCCATCGGCCATTTCCTCCGATTTAGTTGCATTTTGTACATTTAAAAGCAACCTTTGCCCTAAGTAATCGCCTACTAGGCCTATTTAAATGTACTTTTTACATCTACTTTTCCCACATTGGTGAAAGACAGGGAAAATAGATGTACAAAATGCATCTAAACACCATATGGATACGCCAAAGCCCCGCACCGCCCCAAAAAAGCAGGCGACCTACCTCCAGCAGAATACGGAGAGTAAGTCGCCACTTTTAAATGGTCAGGAGATAGCCGCACCGCCAAGTCAAGTGCTCGCGACACGTCCCTCGTTGTACAGCTTCAGCAGCGTGCTCCGGCCGGGGCGCACTTGATGCGCCTCCCGGAGGCTGCGCTCCAGCAGCTCCGCTGAGATGCCGAGTTGCTCGGGAGTGGTGGGGCCGCCGACAGCGGCGAGCAGCTCGCCGAGCGTTCGGAAATCGGGAATTCTCCCGATTTCCCTGCGAATCTCCTCCCGGTTTTCGGCTAGCCGGGAGTGGGTTTCGGCGGCGGCTTCGTTTTCCCCGGCAAATAGGGAATCATCGCCCGTGTTGTCACCGCGGTCCAGCCCGAGTCCCTCCGCCGCAAGCCGGTGATACAGCTTGGAAATCTCTATGCAGGCGACGCCAACCTTGGCGCCATGCAGCAGCTGACGGCGGCGGAGGCGGAGATACTCCATCTCCCAGTAGTGCGACAAATGATGCTCCGCCCCGGAGGCCGGATGGGACTGCCCGAACAGCAGCATCGCCAGCCCGGATTCGATGAGCGCAGTCATCAGGACACGTACCCCTTCCTCGCTTCGCTTGGCAATCAGGTCCACTGAGTCTACGCATTTTTGCAGCGCAGAACGAGTGATCTCCGCGGCAAGCGGCAGGTAAGGCTCCCCGGCAACAGCAGCTCCGAACCGCCAATCGAACAGGGACGTATATTTCCCAAGCATGTCGCCAAAGCCGGCGGCCACGAGCGGTGCCGGCGCCTCTACCAGAATGTCCAAATCGGCGAAGATCGCCATCGGACCGATGGCCGGAATCGTCTGCTTCTCTCCCCGCAAAATAATCGGGGCTCCCTTCGAGTTAAATCCGTCCACCGATGGGGCCGTCGGAACCGACACGAACGGAATCCCCGTCGTATAGGCAGAATAGCGGCAAATGTCGTGCAGCGTCCCGCCGCCAACGGCGACTACGGCTTCGGCGTTATGATGCTGAATATCCAAAATCAGCTGGATGATAGAAGCCTCATCGGCGATGACGTCGCCTTCAGAGTCCGGCCGAATCATCGTCGTATGGACGGCCGGACCGGCTGCTATAGCCGCAAGCGACGCCGCAAGCTGCTTGCCAGCGGCTTCGAAAGTATTTTGATCCACCACAATGATGACACTATGGTAGTTTTTTTTCGCTAAATAATCAGCGGCCTGACGGAGCGCCCCCGGCTCCACCCGGATATCATCCAGATTGATCGCCTGACGGTATTGCTCACCCAGCCCTGCTGCCTGCTGCTGAATATGATGTAAAATATCGCTCATGAACCTGTTCCCTTCTCTTCCTGGTGAATAAAAAGCATGTCATTCACATCGCAAATGGATTCCCATATAAAATCCGGCTGGACCTGACTCATTCGCGCCATTTCCCGGTTCACCGAGCCCGTGAGCACCAATGCAGTCCGCATTCCCGCCGCAGCCCCAAGCCGAATGTCCGACTCCAGGCTGTCGCCGATGACAAGGCAGCGATCCGGAGGCAGCTCTAGCACCTCCAGCGCCGCTTGAGCCATTCTCGCCGACGGTTTTCCGACGACGACTTCCACTTCCCGGCCCGTTGTATGGACAATCGCGCCGATCATTCCAGCGACATCGATGCAATCGCCGCCGTCTCCGGGGAACATCCGGTCCGCATTCGTGGCGATGATGCGGGCACCGTGACGCACAGCCTGAAACGCCAGGTTCAAATCCCTGTAAGTCAACTGCTCGTGCAAAGTGATCAGCAGCCATGCAGCGTCCTTCGGCTTTTCCGCCAGCGCCACGCCAGCGAGCTGCAGTTCATCAATCAAACCCTGCTCGCCAAGCACCCATACTTTGCCGCCCTCTTCATCGCCAAGAGTCCGTAAAAACCTCGCAGCGACCGTGGAGGTGAGAAGGATCTCCTCCTCACTCACCTCCACCCCCATGCCGCTCAGCTTCTCCCGGCACATCCGCCGGGAAATGTTGCCGCGGTTGCTCAGGAACACCACGCGTTTTCCGGCTGCTCTGAGCACGCGAATCGTCTCTGCCGCCCCGGGAATTACCGTGTTCCCTCGATATACCGTACCGTCCAAATCAATGATAAATCCGTCAACATCAAGCCGCCCAAGGTCGTAATCCTTCCAATTCTGCACCATCCGGTCCTGCTTACGCCCCTGCCGGTACTGAGCTTATCCCCCGGCGATATTCCAGCGCCGGCAGCGGATTGTTGCAGGTCATTCCAGTTACACCGCACTCCACACTGTATTCAACCTGCTCTAGAGTATCCGGGCAATAGCTCCAAACGAGCATGCCCATCTCGCGGAACTCCTTAACACGCTCCGGGGTAAGCAGCACCATATCGAGCGCCATAACCCATATTTTCGAATAGGTGCCCCCTTCCCCGGGGATAAATCCTTTCATCACTTCGCCGGGAAATCCCTGGGTCTTCAAACCGTAAGCATCATGAACATGAGCGATAACTGCGGCATCAAAGCTCGTAAACACGCAGCGCGGCAGGTAGCCGAATTTGTCCAGCATAGCTACGGCCTGATCGGCGGCTTGAATCGCATCAGAGCTTGGCTTGATTTCCACATTAAGCAGCACGTCGGGATATGCCTGCAGCAGGGTGCACAGCTCCTCCAGCGTCGGAATTTGCAGTCCCGCAAATTCCGGACCGAACCAGCCACCCGCATCAAGGCGCTTCAATTCCTCCTGGGTATAGTCGCCAACCGGGCCGGACCCGTTCGTCGTCCGATCCAGCGTGCCGTCGTGGATCACCATGAGCACGCCATCCTTGGACAGATGCAGGTCAAATTCGATCATATCAACGCGCAAATCCAGCCCCTGGCGAAATGACAGCAGTGTATTTTCCGGGTATGCCGCTTTGTAGCCCCGATGCCCCGCCACCATCATGTAGGAAGGGTCATTTTTCAAACGCTCAATCATCGGTGATTCCTCCTCTTATGAATTGTCCCGCTCCACGTTGTTCAGCCTGGCGTCGATTAATTTTCAGCCAAAATCCGCTCTGCTTCTTTATTAAACGTGGCCAATGTCGCTGGGATATCCTTGCTGTCGTACATGATCGCTTCGATGGCGGAGAAGAACTCCTGCATCACTTCCGGCCAAGCCACATCCATATTCGTATCTACAGCATATTGCAATTGATCATAAGCCACTTTGCGGTTCGGCTCCTTCGCCCACAGCTCCTTGATTTCCGGAGATTCTACCATTTTCTTGGTAAACGGCAGATAACCCGATTGAAGAATAAACTGCAGTCCGCCCTGAGGATCGGTCTCCATCCAGCGGATGAATTCCCATGCGGCGTCTTTTTGCTTGGAACTAGACATCAGCGATACGTTCGCACCCCCGGTTGG
This sequence comes from Paenibacillus puldeungensis, assembly GCF_042678945.1. Classification (NCBI taxonomy): domain Bacteria; kingdom Bacillati; phylum Bacillota; class Bacilli; order Caryophanales; family Paenibacillaceae; genus Paenibacillus; species Paenibacillus puldeungensis. The sequence continues at coordinate 66,542 of NZ_JBHTLM010000010.1, forward strand.
GTTCGCAAACCTATCATTTTTCGGCAGGAAAGCCGTCACATAATCAAAATCAACGGAGCTGCTGAGACCACCGATCGCACCGGTCGATTGGAACATCATCGCCACTTTGCCCTCTGTAAACATGCCGTTCACAATGTTGCCGGAATCCTGCGCCGGCGGGTAATAAAGCGCCCCTGTGCTTTGAAGATCTTTCAAGTAGCTAAACACCTTCTCGCCCACGCCATTGCCGACAAATCCGGTAGACGTCTTTTCATCGTTAAAAAACTTTCCGCCCGCCTGGGAGATCATTGCGATGGGGTACCAGGTGTCATAAGGCATCGTTAAGCCGTAACGCGTATATTCCTTGCCCTTCTTTTCCACCAGGGCGTTCGCCACCTTCTTCAGCTCCTCCCAGGTGGTCGGAACGGCAAGCCCTTTTTTGTCCAGCAGCGTCTTGTTCACATGCAAAATCGGGGTTGAGCGGTTCAGCGGCAGCGACACCAGCTTGTCGTTAAAAATGGAATGTCCCATCAGCCCTGGCGTAAAATCATCCTTGCTCAGGCCGGATTTCTCCATGTAAGGCGTCAGGTCTTCCAGCACGTCCGAGTCCGCGAACATTTGCACATAAGCGCGCTCCAGCATGCTGACGTCAGGCGCGGTATCCGAAGCAATCGCCTGCTGCAACTTAGTTACGGTCTCGTCATAGTTGCCCTGATACGTCCCCACCACTTCAATGTCTTTATGGGAATCGTTGAACCGCTTGATCAGAGCGTCGATGTATTCGCCGTTTTTCCCGCCAAGGGAGTGCCAGAACTGAACTTTCGTTTTGCCGGCTTCGGCCGATGCAGTCTCCGTGCTGGTCGTAGCCGGATTTGCAGCTTTTCCATTCCCGGTATCCTGGCCTGCACCCGAATTTCCGCCGCCGCAGCCGGCCAAAATTCCAACCAGCACCGTTAAGGTGAGCAGCACATTCCACTTCTTTGTTCTCATGTTTCGTTTCCCTCCAATAAAATGGTTTTATTTTTTAAAAAGGGACCCCGTACGGATAAATCACTTGATCCCTGAGTAAACGAACGCCTTCACAATATGTCTGGAGCAGAACACGTACACGATCAGGATCGGTAGAACCAGCACCACGTTGCCTGCCATAATGATGTGCCAGTTGCTGATCCCCTCTGTTTCCCGCAGCATGGCGATGCCCAACGTCAGCGGCCGAATCGTCTCCGAGTTCGTCATGACGAGCGGCCAGAAATATTCGTTCCAGTGGCTGACGAAGCTGAACAAAGCGATGGTGGCGAGCGCCGGCTTAGCCATCGGAATCATGATTTTCCAAATTAGCTTGAGCTCTCCGGCATTATCCAGCCGCGCTGCCTCGATAATCTCCTCCGGGATCTGCATAAAATACTGCCGCAGCAGAAATATGCCGAACGCGTTGGACATAAACGGGATGATTTGCGGCCAAAGCGTATGAATCAGCCCAAAATCCGCCATCATCAGATACACCGGGATAAACGTGATCTGCCCGGGGATCATGAACGCCAGCAGAACGAAGCCGAACAGTATGCTTTCCCCCGCAAAACGGTATTTGGCAAAGGCATACGCAGCCGGAATCATCACCACAAACTGCAGCACGATGATGGACACGGTGATGACTACCGAATTTCTCGCATATAGCAGGAACGGTCCGGCGCTCATCGCGTCCACGAAGTTGTTCCACTGCGGCACGGCCGGAATCCAGGTCGGCGGAAACGCCAGCGTCTCCCGAAACGTCTGCAGCGAGGTGGAGATCATCCACAGGAACGGAAAAATAAACACCATCAGGATCGCGGCCTTCAGCAGCAAGCTCAGCGCCGAACCCAGGCTCCTCCATTCAAATGTCTTCACAAGCGGGCTCCTTTCCCTCATTGATAATGAACCTTCTTTGCCAGCAGTCTGAAATAGATGAAGGTCAGCACCCCGATAATCGCCATCAGGACGGTGCCGGTCGCTGCCGAATAGCCGATATTGGTCGTTCGGAATCCGTAAATGTAATAAACGAGCGTATTCGTCGCATTGTTGGGGCCGCCTCCGGTCATGATTTTGACCGTATCAAACACTTTGAAGGAGCTGATTGTCATAATGACCAGGATGAAAAACAACTGCGGCGAAATCATCGGCAGCGTAATCTTGGTAAACACCTTGAACTTGCTCGCATTGTCGAGCGCAGCCGCTTCGTAAATGCTCGGCGGTACGCTCTGCAGCGCCGCGACGATAATGAGCGTATAGTAGCCGATATTTTGCCATACCGAGACGATGATGACGGACAGGAGCGCCGTTTTGGAGCTTTGCAGCCAGTCGGAGGTCGGTAGGCCAATCATTTTCAGCATGAAATTGAGCAGCCCCTGCTCGGGGTCCATCAGCCACAGCCATACGAGCGAGATCGAGACGATGGAGACGATATGTGGGGTGAAAATCCCCGCCTGCACCAGCGCGTTGATGCGGCTTTTTTTGTTGAGCCACACCGCGATGATCAGGGACAGCACAATCGTCAGCGTGACTACGCCGGCTGTGTAAATAGCGGTATTTCCTAGCGCCTTGTAAAAATCGTCCCGAGTCAAAATTTGCTGGAAGTTATCCCAGCCGATAAACTTGCTTTTCGCCTTGTTCATCAGGTTGTATTTGTAGAAGCTCAGATATAGGAGATACAGGACAGGGTAAATGACAAACATACCGATGCCCACCATCGCAGGTGCTATCAGTACATAAGGCCGGAGCCGCTCCCACAATGAACGTTTATCCATGGCTTTTCCCTCTCAGTGCCTCCAAATAGCCGTGGATCCTCGGATCACTATCCTCTATGCGGAGTTCATCTGCTCCAAAAAAATGGATCTTGGCAGCCTCGACGCCAAGTACAACCTCTTGGTCAACCTGAAACGTGTCTTCAGGGGACTTCACCATAAAGGACAAGTCGCCCGACCTTATCTGGTAGATCGTCTCTGATCCGAGCATTTCGCGGGTGACGATGGTGCCTTGAAGGGCATAGTGCGGCGTTGGCCTGGTTTGCTCCAACTTCTCCGATGGCCACGACTCTGCCGCCGACAAACTGGCGTTCTCGGGGCGGAACCCGAATTTCACGCCATCCACGCCAAGATCGCCGACATTCATCGGCGGTACCCCGATAAACTGCGCCGTAAACAAATTACGGGGCTTATGATAAATGTCGTCTGGCGCAGCTTCCTGCTGAATCAGCCCTTTATTCATCAGCACGATCGTATCGGCCATGGACATCGCCTCGACCTGATCGTGCGTTACATACACAAACGTAGTGCCAAGCTTCTTGTGCAGCTCGATCAGCTCGATACGCATCTGAACCCGCAGCTTGGCGTCCAGGTTGGAGAGCGGTTCGTCCATGAGGAACACGGACGGCTTCTTGACCATTGCCCGAGCCAAGGCGACGCGCTGCCGCTGCCCGCCGGACAAGGCCGACGGCTTGCGGTCCAAGTATTCAAGCAAGCCCACGGTCTCGCTGATGCTTTCGACGAGCCGCACTCGCTCCGCTTTGGGAACCTTGTTGTTTTTCAGGCCAAACTCAATATTTTCCCGCACCGACATCGTGGGGTAAATTGCGTAGTTTTGAAACACCATCGCCACGCCGCGCTGGCCCGAAGGTATACGGGAAACGTCCTTGCCGTCGATAAGCACCTGCCCGGAGGTTTGCGGGCCCAGCCCAGCGATCATGCGCAGCAGCGTGGTTTTGCCGCAGCCGGACGGGCCGACGAGCACGGTAAATGCTCCATCTTCGATCGTTAGATTGAGATCCTGGATGACCGCGTTTTTCTCAAATGCTTTGGTTACACTCACAAATTGTATGGATGCCAAGTGCCATCCCCCTTATCTGAATTGGTAAAATCTATATGAAATGAGCATCAAATGTGCATTTTTTGATTTGTTTTGCTCATTTGAGCTTACTTTGATTGTAGAACCCATTCGTTTCGGGAATATAAGGACAAAATCAAGGATATGTAAACATGCTCAGAAGCACTTGACCGGACTAGTAAAGGGGGAGGAGCAAGGCAAGTTTTTTAATAGGAAGAAAGTTAATTGCGATCATGGAGAACCTACGGGAAAATCCCCTAAAATAACCGGGAAAATCGCCAATAATCGCGAATAGTCGCGGAAAATAGCCTCACATAACAGTGAAGATTGTATATTTGTTAACACGCAGCAAATATTTCTCCGGTAAAATCGATGTAAGTGTAAATAGGAAAGCCGAAAAATTTCAATAAAGATGTGCGCATTTTTGCGCATTTGATCTTGGGGAAGGAAGATGGGCCTTGCTGGCTGCGGAAAGAAAACGACGCATTGTGGAGTATGTCAGACAGTATCGAACCGCCACGGTGGCGATGCTGGCTGCGGAATTTAACGTTCATAGCGCGACCATTCGCCGGGATTTGGCAGAGATCGAGCAGGAGGGCATGCTGAGCAGAACGCACGGGGGCGTCGTTATGGAACAGTGGACGCATGACGAGCCCTCTTTTCAAGAACGAAGAAATCAGCATCTAGAGGAGAAGATACGCATTGGCCGTCACGCTGCTTCGTTGGTAGAGGACGGGGAGAACATCATCATTGATTCGGGTACAACTACACTACACATCGCTACCCATCTCGTCAATCGCTCTAATGTCACTGTCATCACGAACGATATGAACATAGCCGTCGAACTGCGCGATGCGCCGGGCATTAGGGTAATTCTCACGGGTGGGGAGTTGTATCCGTCAAGCTATATGCTTAACGGTATGTTCACGGATCATGTTCTGAAGTCATTGCATGTGGAGAAGGCTTTTATCGGAACGCCGGCACTGCATCCCCAGTACGGTCTAATGCATCCGGAAGCGCTGCTGGTGCCTGCCAAGCAAAGAATGATCGAGGCGGCCGGGGAAATTATCGTAGTCTGCGACCATACCAAAATCGGCAAGCTCTCCCTGCATACCGTTGCTCCGAACAGTGCCATCCACACCCTGATTACGGGGGAAGAGGCGACGGATTTCGACGTGAAGCCGTTTCAGGAGCGGGGGATGACCGTTTACCGGGTTTAAACCGGGCATAGTTTGTCACTGGATAAGACTTGACTTGGACGACGCCACACGATAGCCTAGGGGGCCGTAACGAACCTGAGACACACGATATTCGCCTCATTGTGCAGTCCCATCGACATCCCCAGGCTAACGAACTCAGGACACGCTATTCGCCTCATTTTGGCGGTTTTCCCAAGCTAACGAACTCAGGACACCTTATTTAGCGCCAGAGGCACCCTTTTGTCATCTTTTGAGCCAAATAAGGCCGCTGGAGTTCGTTAGATTCTCAAATCCGCATTTTTGCCTGCAATAACGCTTACTCAGTTCGTTGCAGATCCACCCTGCCCCCGCCCCGAAACTCGGGACTTGAATCCACTCGGATGCATAGAGGGAGTCCCTCTTTTTGCCAGCTCAAAGCAAATCACTACACCACCCGCAGGTGGTTTTTTATTTCGCACGCTTCGCTTACTTAAGCCACAACAAAAACCGGACCCCATAAAGGGACCCGGCTTCTCTATAATGAAGCTTATTCAGGTTTCACCAAAATTTTGACTTGGTTGCGTTCTTTCAGCAGACCTTCAAAACCTTCTTCGACCGCTTGATCCAGCTTAATGCGTTTAGTTACCAGCTTGTCGGCGCTGAAATAGCCCTGTTCCATCAGGCTGATAACTGCCGGGAATACATCACGGTAGCCGATGATACCGGTCACGGTGCGTTCTTTCAGAACAATGTTTTGCGGATGGATTGAGGCTTCTTTTTCGAAGATGCTGACGATCATTGTTTCTCCACCGATTTTCGTGGAGTTGATCGCTTGGGTCAGCACCGGAGGTACCCCGGTAACCTCAAACGATACGTCGACCCCGCCTTGCGTCCGTTTGTGGATTTCCGCAACAGCATCATATTGCTTAGGATCGATGACGATCGCTCCCATTTCCGCCGCTTTCTGTTTTCGTTCTTCCGACAGCTCGACCGCATAGATTTCAGAGGCACCCGCTGCCTTTAATGCTTCAATTACAAGCAGACCAATAGGGCCCGTACCGAATACAACGACTTTGTCGCCAACTTTAAGTTTACTAGAGCGTACAGCATGCAACGCAACTGCAGACGGCTCAACGAGAGCACCCTGCTCGTACGATACTGTATCAGGAATTTTGTGAATCATAACTTCCGGTACGGCTGCGTATTCGGAGAATCCACCACCCCCGCCGGACAGTCCATAAAAGCCCATCTTATCGCACAGATTGTATTTGCCCTGTTTGCAGGCCTCGCATGTTCCGCAGGAATAGATCGGTTCCACTACCACGCGATCTCCGACAGATGCCCGAGTGACGCCTTCACCGACTTCAACCACTTGTCCGGAAAATTCATGCCCCATCACAATCGGAGCTTTATCGCCGCTGAGCGGATGAGTTTCAAGCGGGATAAAAATCGGCCCCGCCGTATACTCGTGCAAGTCACTTCCACAAATACCGCACCACTCGACCTTTATTTTAACTTCGCCTTTAGCTGGCTTAGGTTCCTCAATGTTCTCAAGTCTCAAGTCTTTGACACCATGCCATCTTAGCGCTTTCATAAAACGTCATCCCCTAAATAGATTTGTAAAACTTCCATCTATTAGGGTACTCCTAATTTTAAAAGATTTAAAGTTATTTATTAAAATTTTATTATTTTTTGACTATGAAATGCAGCATGCCGTAGAGGCAGTACGAGGGGGATAAGTAGGGTTAACAAGCAGAGTCGCCATACCAAGCAGGATAATATGGAGCCTAATGCGGACGGAAAAGGAAAAAGAGGCAAGTCCTTTTCCGCCCGCGTAGGCGTTCTTATGTCTAGGAAACTTTAAACTTACTAAGCACCTGATGCAGCTCGTGAGATATTTGCGAGAGCACCGAGCAGGAGCGGTTGACCTCTGCCACTGCGGTGAGCTGATTTGCTGCTGAAGCCGCAACTTCCTCGGCGGAGGCGCCTGTATCGCGAGCGATATCTGCGATAACATTGACGGAGGCGGTCACTTCCTCCACCCCGGCGGAAATTTGCTCGGCCGCTGCGGCAAGCTGCTCAATCAAATCGGCGATGTGTCCGCTAGATTTAAGTATCTCCGCAAAGCTTCGGTCTGTCTCCTCCGTGATTTCAATCCCGGACTTCACTTCCCGGATAACCCCACCCATCGCCTGAAGGGATTCACGAATATTCTCTTCAATCTCTCCCATTACCTCGGCAATATGGTCCGAGGATGCCCCGGACTGTTCCGCCAGCTTTCTGATTTCCGTCGCAACGACGGCAAAGCCTCGGCCCTCTTGACCAGCGCGAGCCGCTTCAATGGACGCGTTTAACGCAAGCAGATTCGTTTGCTTGGACACGCCTTGAATCGCTTCAATCATCTCGGCGATTTTCTGCGATTTCTCGTTCAGCAGACGGATGGATGAACTGCTGGACTGAACGGAGCGATCGATAGAGCCCATCTGTTCCACCACCTGGCGGACCTGTTCGCCGCCTACCTCGGCTTGACGACGCGATTGCCCCGCCGCTTCGGCGGCTTCCGCAGCATGCTCGGCAATATTTTGCACGCCAATGGCAATCTCCTCAAAAGCTCTGGCATTCTCCATCGTACTCTGCGTTTGGTTTTCCGCCCCTTGGGCCACTTGATCAATCGCTGCAGCGATTACCGTAGATTCCTCCGTCGTTTTATCCGACGCCGCATGCAGCTCCTTCGCCGACTGGGCTACTTTTTCGGAAGCCAGCAGACCGCTCTGCACCAATTCCCTCAAATTGCTGCCCATCTGGTTAAAGCTATGGCCCAGCTTTCCGATTTCATCCCGGGATGCATCCGTAACTACCGAGGTAAAGTCGCCTTCTCCGGCGTCCTCCATCGCTTTAGCTACAGCGCCCAGACGTTTGTTGATTCTCCCTATGTATAACACAACTACAACAATGGATATGACAATGGCCACCGCGAACACGATTACAAAACGCTGAATGAATGACTTTTGGATGACGTCAATCAAATGCTGCGGAGCACCTACATAGAAAATGCCAATTACGCTGCCGTCCTTGCCTTTAACCGGCTGATAGGCAGCTTGATATGTTTTACCGACAACGACGGCCTCTCCAAAATAACTCTGACCGCCTGTCAGAACCTTTTCGGCCACTTTATCCGAGACCTTCGTGCCCACCGATCTTTTTCCATCCTGGAGCACATTGGTGGAAGCCCGCGTATCCCCCTGAAAAATCGTCACGGTATCCCCCGTCAGCTTCCCGATCTCATCGACCATTTCATAATTTTCATTGATTTTTACTTCACCTTTATACAAGGCATCGTCATGAATTTGCCAATCACCGGGATACCTGCTATCAACGTAACGCATGGCCAGCTCCAAATCACTTTTTGCCTTAGCTGTCGCAAACGTCTTAATCCCCTTCTCCATTTGCCCTACAGCTACATAACTAATTGCCGCGGAAAAAGCCAACAAAATTCCAATTACGATCAAGCTAATTTTTGTCCCGATGCTTCGAAAATTCATTACCTTCTGCCTCCCCTCACATGTTGTAATCATCATAGAGCAAACCATCAAAATATAGTAGAAAAGAAAAACCCAGCATCCCCACATTTTAGGGGCCTGGGCTTCTCTTTTTTCGACGCTAATCAAGATATCCGGCAAGTCCTTTTTCCATCAAGTAATCCATCTCCAAGTCGAGGATCGACTCTACCGTTAATTCGTCCAGCTTCAAGTCATGACGGCTCAGTACATAATCAACTAGTTCGTCGCTATCAATGTCAACCTCATCCTTTGCGCCTTTATGCGCGTTGTTGATGAAGTCCGCCTCATGTCCCAGTACAAGCCGAATATGCTCCGGGGACGCTTTAGAGCGGCTGGCAATATACTCGACGAGCTCCTGTTCGTTCACTTGATCACTCATTAGGGCCATCTCCTTTTATATAAGATGCTTCCAGTTCCTGTTTTCCAGAAATCTCATGCATTTTATTATCGTAACAGAAATCGCCCGGCATTATCCAAAAATTTCAGGGTTCCACCCAGCAGCCACCAGCATCAACCCTGAGCGACTACTTTCCAGTTATGGTCACACGCCGCTGTAATCGTTTCGCGCCGCAAAATATACTCGGCAACCAGCTCCGCCGCATCGCTTAGAATCTCCTTGACGACCGGTTTCCCACAGTACATGTCATAATTTCCGCCTCCACCGGCACGGTAATTATTCATCACCACATCGAACTCCTCGTCCTCCCGAATGTCTACACCATTCCGAGCGAATTGAACGACTCGTTGACCAATCGGGCGGGACACATCCAGCACATACTCGATGCCTTCCCACATATCGTAGTTGTAGTGCTGCGCCTTCGGCTCAATATATGCCGGGTTTACATCGATCTCCCCATCCGTGCCAATCACGAAATAATTCGCTGTCTGCTCCAATGCCTCGCGGATATCCCGCCCCGTCAGCCGCAAAACTGTCAGCGTATTGGGATACATAAAGTTCGTCAGGACGTCTCGCATCGTGATGCTGCCTTGAAAACCTTTGGATTCATTGCTAAGTAGCGAGGCATTTGAAATCTCCACACCAGATGCCTCCATTTGAACCCTATTCACGAACTCCATAAAAGGGTTATCGGCTAGCCGGCAGGCCAGCGGGCTGTGAATCGTCATGTCTCCAGTAACCTGACCGATCGGCTGATCCAGCCATTCCTGGGTTTCGGATTCCAGCTCCAAAGCCAGTTCCAATACGGCTGTGTCTGCCGCTACTGTCTCATCTGGGTACAGCAGCTCGGCCTGTCGCCGAACAATGCTCCATTTGCCGCCTTCTTCCTTATTGAAATGAACGGTGATTTTGCCGAGCGCTTGCCCGTTGCATCCTGGCTGTATAACCATAACGCCGCCAATTTCCTCCGCGATATAACGGTGTTGGTGCCCGGTAATCAAAACGTCAATCCCGGGAACTTCCATGCACATCGCATATCCTTGATTTTCTCCAGTCAGCCGTTCCGCTGGTTCCCCCGTACGCAAATCCCGTTCGAAGCCGCCATGGTAAGAAACAACGAGCAAATCCGGCTGCTCTCCCTGGCGAATCCGAGGCACCCACTGTTTTGCAGTTTCCAGCGCATCCTGGAATACCAGTCCCTCAATATGCCTTGGATTCTCCCAATGGGGGATGTAATGCGTCGTGACGCCCAAAATAGCGATTTTTATCCCTGACTCCGTCGTTTTCACGATATAAGGCTTGCCGAAGGCCGGCTGCTGTCCGTTCCCTCTATCCAAAATTCCTGCCGACAGCCACGGAAAATTCGAATCCGCCATGACGCGGCGAAGTTCATCCATACCATAATTGAATTCATGATTTCCCGGCACAGCCGCATCATAGCCTAACGCATTCAGCACCTTGACCGACGGGTGAGTCTCTTCCTTATGCTTCATATAAAAGGAACAAAGCGGTGTCCCCTGAATGATGTCCCCATTATCTATCAGCAAACCATTTTGCGACTTCTCGCGTTCACTGCGGATCATCGTCGCCAGCTTGGCCAGCCCAAGGCTGCGCTCATCACGAGAACGGTAATCAGTTGGATAAATGTATCCGTGAATATCGCTCGTTACCAGAACTTCACACGTCGCTTGCAGACCGTTTTCCCCACCCATGTTTATTTTCACAATAAATTCTCCGCCCCTCTATGTCACAATATTACAATTGGATAATTCTAGCATCATATATGTTCATTCTAGCAAAGAAATTAAAGATTTATGTAAAAACTGAATAATCCAAATTTTACGTCCGATTGACTTCCGGTTGGTGGCCCGTTAATAAATCTCTTTTATATTAATCAGGTAACCAAAAAATAGAATTGCTTGGAGGTCATCTGATTGAAAAGAATCGCGAAGCTTATTTTGCCTTTATTCTTGAGCATTTCCGTCATCAGCGCATGCGGCAACAACGCCCCGGCCAATACAAGCGGGAACGCATCCGCCGAAAGTAAGACCAATGCAACAGCGGCGAACGCCAACAGTAATTCCGACAGCAATACGGAAAAAAAATCTACCGATACCGGTTATGTACCTGAAAAGCTGACCGTTCAATTCGTCCCTTCGCAAAATGCGGATACGCTTGAAGCAAAAGCTAAACCGCTGGAAAAATTGCTGTCCGATCGCCTTGGCATTCCGGTAACAGTTAGCGTATCGACCGACTACAATACGATCATTGAAGCCATGGCTTCCAAGCAAGTGGATGTTGGCTTCCTGCCACCAACCGCTTATGTACTGGCGAAAGAGAAAGGCGCTGCAGAAGTTATGCTGCAAGCTCAGCGTTTTGGGGTTGAAGATGCGACGGGAGCTCCTACGGATAAACTGGTTGATTTTTATAAATCGATGATCATCGTTAAGAAGGATTCGCCGATTAAATCGGTAAAAGATCTGAAAGGCAAAAAGATCGCTTACCAAAACGTGACCTCCTCGGCAGGTTATGTATGGCCTGCTGCTAAGCTGATGGATGAAGGAATTGACCCGCTTTCCGACGTTACACCGGTAACCGTAAAAGGTCATGACCAAGCTGTTATCGCCGTACTGAATGGCGATGTCGATGCAGCCGCTATTTTCCAGGACGCTCGTAACACAGTGAAGAAAGATTTCCCGAAAGTATTTGATGATACGCGTGTAATCACCTATACCGAGCCGATTCCGAACGACACCATTTCCGTACGCTCCGACATGAGCCCGGAATGGGTGCAAAAGCTGAAAGATGCTTTTATTGCCATCGGTAAAGATGAAGAAGGCCATAAGGTCATCGCTGACATCTACACGCACGAAGGCTATGTAGAATCCAATGACAGTAAGTTTGATATCGTTCGTGAATACAACAAGAAGGTAAAAACCGAGTAGTCGTTTGGCTGAACCAAACAACCCAATCCCGATAAATCATGCCGTCCCCCCTACTCGTAATTCGGCATGATAAGTTGATGCGAGCCAGTCGGAGTGCCCTGCACTCGGGCTGGCTATGCGTTTTTTTAAAAGATAAACTCTCATAAAGGATGGTCCTCAGTGATAGAACTTCGCAATGTATCGAAAACATACCCGGGCGGAACCAAAGGGCTGGATCAGATCAATTTAAAAATCGATAAGGGAGAGTTTGTAGCCATCGTCGGGCTTTCGGGTGCCGGAAAATCGACGCTGCTGCGCTCCATGAATCGCCTGCATGACATCTCGGAAGGCGACATTCTGATCGGCGGGAAGTCGATTACGAAGGCGTCCGGGAAGGAGCTGCGGATGATTCGCCGGGATATCGGCATGATTTTTCAGAGCTTCAATCTCGTAAAACGCTCCTCCGTGCTTCGCAATGTATTGGCTGGAAGGGTGGGTTATCATTCTACCCTACGCACGCTATTCTGCGCGTTTCCAAAGGAAGACGTCGAACTCGCATTTCAGGCATTGAACCGGGTGAATATCGTGGAAAAAGCGTACGCCCGAGCCGACGAGCTATCCGGCGGGCAGCAGCAGCGGGTGGCCATCGCCCGTGTATTGGCACAGGAAGCGAAGATCGTCCTGGCTGACGAACCGGTCGCTTCGCTTGACCCCTTGACCACCAAACAGGTCATGGATGACCTTAAGCGGATCAATGTGGAGCTCGACATCACGACAATCGTCAATTTGCATTTCATCGATTTGGCCCGGCAGTATGCGACCCGAATCATCGGTCTTCGCGCCGGGAAAGTGGTCTTTGACGGGCCCGTTTCGGAAGCAACGGACGAGCGGTTTGCCGAAATATACGGCCGCCCGGTCGACGAGGACGAGCTTCTTGAGAAAAAGAGCGCCGGGCATACCGCTTTGGAGGAAATCCTGCAATGAATACAAATTTGGAAGCAAATCTGAAACGTCCGAAAGCCCCGAGCAAGCTGAAGCATTATTTGACGGCGCTCATCATCCTGCTTCTGCTATGGGGCAGTGCGGTGAAGACCGATGCCACACTTGGCGAGCTCATCAAAGGGGCGCCAAATATGCTCGATCTTCTGCGAGAAATGTTTCCGCCGAAATGGAGCTATTTCGACAACATCGTGGATGCAATGCTGGAGACGATTCGCATGGCGCTGATCGGTACGACCTTAGGCGCAATATTAGCCGTTCCGGTGGCGCTGCTTTGCGCCAGCAACCTGAGCCGCAGCGCCTGGATCTACCAGCCTGTCCGCTTTTTGCTGAACCTGGTGCGGACGATTCCCGACCTGCTGCTGGCGGCTATTTTTGTCGCCATTTTCGGTCTTGGGCCGCTGCCCGGCATATTCGCTCTTTCGATATTCTCCTTTGGTCTCATCGCCAAACTTACCTATGAATCGCTGGAAACGATCGACCAAGGGCCGCTCGAAGCAATGACCTCCGTCGGGGCTAATTCTATTCATAAAATCATCTTCGCCGTCATTCCGCAAATTCAAGCGCACTTCGCCTCTTATGTGCTGTATACCTTCGAAATCAACGTGCGTGCTGCCGCTGTGCTTGGTCTGGTAGGCGCCGGGGGGATCGGCCATTACTACGAAGTCACGTTAGGTTTTCTGGAATACGACAAGACGTGCATGATCATTTTGTTTACATTAGCCGTCGTTTTACTGATCGACTATATGAGTACTAAGCTGCGGGAGAAACTGATATGACAACAAATACATGGCAAGGGAAAATTCAAAAACCGAAAAAAAGCCGCTTGCGATGGCTGATTTACGTGCTGCTCGCACTCGTTTACATATGGGCCTTCGCGGGGATTCCTTTTGACGGGATCAAAGAAACCGCCGGGCAGATCACAAAATCGATTCTTTCCGGGCTGTTCTCTCCGGATTGGGACTATGTGTATCTACCCGACGGTGAAGATCTGCTGCGCGGGCTGCTTGATACGCTCGCCATCTCCATTCTGGGTACTGTTATTTCTACAATTGTCTGCGTTCCGTTTGCTTTCTGGGCCGCCACAAACATGAGCCGCTCGAGGTGGGTTTCCGGTTCGGGCAAAATGCTGCTCAGCTTCATCCGAACCTTTCCAGAGATCGTGATGGCGCTGCTGTTCATCAAAGCGGTGGGCCCCGGTTCTTTTGCAGGGGTGTTGGCTCTAGGGCTGCATTCCGTCGGGATGCTCGGCAAGCTGTTTGCCGATGAAGTCGAAAACATGGATAAAGGACCCACCGAAGCGCTGATCGCCACCGGTGCAAACCGTCTGCAAATTTTATGGTTTGCGGTGCTGCCGCAGGTGCTCCCAGGCTTTCTGTCATACACCCTGTACCGATTTGAAATTAATCTCCGCTCGGCGACCATTCTTGGCGTGATCGGAGCCGGAGGAATCGGCACGCCGCTCATCTTCGCCCTTAGCTCCCGCGATTGGGACCGTGTCGGCATTATTTTGCTCGGTATTATCGTGATGATCACGATCATCGACTGGATCTCGGGTGCGCTGCGCAAGAAGCTGGTGTAGGCTGCACAAGAACCTCTAAAACCTTGCAAGCTATGGCAGCGAAAGTAAATAACGACCTCGGACCGCTCTTGTCCGCCACTTGTCTAATGATTGGATAAGAAGGATGACAAGTGGCTCCCAAATGCGGACGCAGACTCACTCCGGTTCGTTATTTCCTTTCTTGATGCGTAGCAAAGACGAAACACAAAGACCGCTGAAACTGCTTACTTCAGCGGTCTTTCCTTATAGTTATGGAAGGGCTGACAAGACGCTTTGACCATTACCTTGGTCCTTTCATCCCACAAAAGTACACTCTCCGTTACCAGTCGCATTTAAATGTAAAAAGTGCATCTATTCGCCTGGAATTTCACGTTTTCCCCAGTTTAGTTGCATTTTGTACATTTAAAAGTAGCTTATTCCTCGGGTGCTCAACTACTAGGCCCATTTAGATGTACATTTTACATTTAGTTTCTCCGATTCGGTAAAAGTCCGCAAAATAAATGTACTAAATACAAGTCTTCATCATCACATCATCAGACTCGCTTCTCCAGCTGAGCATCTCTTAGGCATGCACGCCTTCTCCGAGCAGCGCCTTGATATGGCTCTCGATACTGGCCGGCTCATCCGTAGGGGCGAACCGCTTAACGACCTTGCCGTTTTGATCAATCAGGAACTTGGTGAAGTTCCATTTGACCGCTTTGGAGCCGAGGAGTCCAGGGGCTTCCTTGGTTAAATGCTGGAACAACGGATGGGCATTTTTCCCGTTTACGTCGATTTTGGCGTACAGTGGGAAGGATACCCCAAAATTCAGCTCGCATGCCTGAGCCACTTCTTCGTCCGTTCCCGGCTCTTGGTTGGCAAACTGACCGCAAGGAAAGCCCAATACAGCAAACCCTTGGTCCTTATAAGTATCATGCAGCTTCTGCAAACCTTTAAATTGCGGAGCGAACCCGCATTTCGTCGCTGTATTTACGATTAGAAGCACCTGCCCACGGTAAGGCTCCAGCGTCTGAACCTCTCCTTTAATCGTCTTCACTTCAATGTCGTAGATTGACATGTTTCGCCGCCTCCTAAATTTCATTAAGTATCATATGATTGAATTGTATACAATTGAATTGCTTATGTCAAATGAAATTACAAAATTTTTGCTAAGATTAATCGCTAAAAGATATTTTTGACTTAAGAATCACACAAATGTTATAATAACCCGATATAATTGTATACAATTTAATGGCAGGTGAAATAAATATGCAACCCAATGAATGGATGAAGCTGGACAATCAGCTGTGCTTTGCCTTTTATGCTTGTTCTCGTGAAATTTTGAAGCTGTATCGCCCGCTACTGTCCCCATTTGGACTTACTTATACGCAGTACATTACGTTGCTCGTATTATGGGAGCAGGACGGAATTACGGTCAAAGAGCTCGGCGCCAAGCTGTTTCTCGACTCGGGCACTCTAACTCCGCTGCTTAAGAAGATTGAAGCGATGGAACTCATTACGAGAACCCGAGACAAGACGGACGAACGTAACGTCATTATTGAATTAACCGATCAAGGGCGTACATTACAGGAGAAGATGGCTGAGATACCTCTGAAGCTCTATGAGAATACCAAAGTAGCGGAGAAGGATATCGTTGCGATGCGCGAGCATATCGGCGCTTTCCTGCACAAAATTAGTGAAGCCACGTCGGGGCAAGACTGAATAAGTCCAGCCAAATCCTCCATAATAGGGAAGTAGCCTGATCAATCACACGAAATACTCAGCCTATCCCGAAGAAATGGAGGACCCACCTACTATGCTGAACAATCTGGAAAGCAACTACGACTGCGCCCGGGCCGGAGACGACCTTCATCAGCTCAAACAGGAGCTTGCTTCGCTCCGAGGTCTTGGTGCAGAGGATCAAGAAACACAGGAAAAAATCAATCGGATCGAGAACCAGATTTCGTTTATTATGAACAAATGCGACATTAATCAATAACCTTCCCACGTCAAAACACCCCCTTATCCGTGAAGTCTTAACTTACGGCATAAGCGGGTGTTTTTTTAGAGTTTATCTGTGTTTTCCAGCCATGTCTATTTCCCGGAGCCGCCAAATTTCTGCGGAAACTGCTTTGCTATGCCGTTCGCCAGCACATCTGCAAACCGAATCAGGTGCTCTTGCACCTGATCAAAAAACGCAATATCGGCCGGCCAGTCCTTGTTCAACCTAGCGTTCAAATCATCGGTAACAAGCTGCAGATGCTTCTCCAGCAGCTCCTGAAGCTGCTTTGCCGGCCAGTTTGGATTTAGTTTGCTCAAAAATACTGCTATATCCTTCGCGTTCCAATACCAATCCAGCTTGTATTTTTCCGTATCCTCCAAATGCCCTCTCTTTATAGCGTCAAACAGCTTACCGGCAATTAAAATATGCTCCCGCAGCAGCTCGGTCAGTTTGTTCCCCGCTTCCTTCCCATAATAAGGCTTTAGAGCATTGCCGATATCCTGCTGATTTTGAAGCAGCCGAGCCAATACGGCTTCCTGGTCCTCCATCCCCGCTACGAAGCTGACGATGTAATTTCTCGTCCATATCCCATGGTCGATCCAGAACTTTCGAAGTACCGCTCTTAACTGCTCTACAGTGGTGGTAGCGGGAGTTGGCTTAGCAGCAGCCGCTTTTCCGGCAGTATGAGCCTGCGGCTCCTCCACCGGTAACGGATCACTCACGGCAGGAGCCGCAGATGCATTCGCCACGATCGGCAGCCAAATAAGCATGATGCACATACTCAGCACATAACTTTTTCCTATACGGCCCAACATTTCACCTTCTCCTTTTTGGATATAAATGGGACTTCTCGTATTATTATGGATGTAATAGCTGATTTCATGCTCAGGTATAGCTGGGTCCTGCAATTTGTGTTACGATTTCCCTGTTTCATCTCATCACAACATCTTTTTGAGAATATCGGGAGGACTCTAAATTTGGCTGTTCAACCTCAAATCAACACAAAGCAAAAGTCAAAAACCGCGGCAAGCCGAAATTATGCGCTGCAGCTGGCAACTGTATTTGTCGGATTTCTCATCTTTGGTTTTTCGGAAAATATAAAAGGGCCCGCCATTCCGCGGATGCAAATGGACTTTGGCCTGAGCGAGATGCAAATCGGCACACTGCTATCCCTAAACTCGCTGGGCTACTTGATAGCCTGTTCATTTACCACTTTTCTAACCCGGAAAATCGGGGCCAAAGCCGTCACACTACTCGCCTTCGGCTCTATGGCCGCATCGGGCATCTTGATGTATTTCACACACAGTTACCCGGCTCTGTCCGGTTCGTATTTCATTATGTATTTAGGCAACGGGATGCTAGAAATCGCCTTAGCCGTACTAGCGGCACGCATTTTCGTAGGCAATACAGGCACTATGATGAATTTGGCCCATTTTTTCTATGGGCTCAGCTCCACCGTCGCCCCAATCATTGCATCCGGATTGATGACAGTCAGCATCGGTGGCTATACACTTGATTGGCGTGGTATGTACCTGATCATGCTGTCCTTATCGATCATTCCTATGATTCCAGCGATCCTATGTCGCTTTCCGGGAGAAGAACAGCATGACGCTGCCCGGATTCCACTCGTGAAACTGGTCCGGGATCCAGGTATCTGGCTGATCGTGCTGATCCTCTCCTTTGGAGTCATTGCGGAGATGGCCGTTGGTGGCTGGCTGGTCAATTTTTTGGAAAAAGCCTATCATTGGGAAACCACAAGCGCCTCCGGCATGCTGTCAGCCTTTTTCCTGTGCTTTACATTCGCAAGGTTGTTTGCGGGTCCATTAACGGATAAAATCGGGTTCACGTTATCGCTGATCATTTTTGCCGGATTCTCCGGCGTTTGCACCTTGGCAGCCATCTTCACCGGCGAACCAGGAGCATTTCTGTTTGCTGCTGCAGGCATCGGAATTGCCCCGATCTACCCAACGGTCATGGCTCTCATCGCCAAAAAATACCGCTCCAGCAGTGACGCCGCCATTGCCTTTATCGTCACCATGCTCGGTATTGGCAGCGTGTTCGGAAATTATCTCATCGGAGCCATTATCGATTGGGGGAAGAAGCTGTTTGCGGACGGCTCTGAATCAGAGCTAAGTCTGTTGCGTGGTCTCCAGGCGGGTTATTCGTTTATCGGCATTTGTGCATTGCTATGTGCCGTGGCCAGCTTTTTTCTATACGGATATTTGAAGAAGCGCAATGAACTGTTGTAGTTTTATACATGTGGACGCTACCGCTAGATGTAAAAAGTACATTTATTTCGCCCCAAACCCTCACTATTTACGGATTAATTGCATAACATACATTTAAAAACCGTCTATATCGCAACAATCGACCGAGCGAGCCCATTTAAGTGCACTTTTTACATTTACTTTGTTCTTATCCTGGGAAAAGCGACGATTTTCCGAAAGACGAGCTTCCTCCGGCATATCCTATTCATAAACAAAAGTCCCGTTACCCTCCTGAACATCTCCAGACGGTACGGGACTTATTTTTATCTACTTAACGCGATGGCTCTATCGTGGATTTCCTGACAATGAGCTCTGCCGGAAAAACCTTGTGCGCATGCGTTATTTTCTTATTAATCAAATCGTACAGCACTTTAATCGTCTCTTCGGCTATTTCCTCGACCGGCTGCCGGATCGTCGTGATAGATGGGTTGTAATAAAAGGTGATGTCCAGCCCGTCAAAACCTGCCACGGAGTAGTCCTCCGGCACCGACTTGCCACTCTCAAAAATCGCTTTGCAAGCCCCCACGGCCAAGCTGTCGGAAACCGCAAACAGGGCAGTAAAATCTTCCCCCGACTCCAAAAGCTCCTTCGTGACTACATAGCCGTTCTCCATCGAATAGCTTTCGATATTCTCCTTCATTCGGCCCACCAGCTTCTCATTCAGCTCAAGACCGTTGTCTTCAAGCGCCTGCTTATAGCCTTCATATCTCAGCCGCCCGATACTGACGTCTGCCATGGAGGCGGTAATTATGGCGATTTTCCGGTGGCCCAGCTTACAGAGATAGTCGACCATTTTATAGCTTTCCTTGAAGTCGTCTACCGAAACCGTCGAATACTCATGAGGCTCATAACCGGGCGTCATCCCGATCGTACTGAGTACAAACGGCACGGTCAGCTGCTCCAGCTTGTCCTTGGCATGCGAGAAATTCCCGCCGAGGAATACGATTCCCTTGAGACGTTTCTCCTTCTCCAGCTCAATGGCAACCTCAATTTCATCCTGATTATCATCGACTCGCTGCAAGATAAACGAATATTTCTTCCGCTGAATTTCTTTGTCAAACACCTTGATCATCCGGTTGAAAAAAGGGTTCGTAATCCCCTTAATCAGCACGGCGATCGTTTTGGAGGCGGATCGCTTCAGATTTCGGGCGCTGTTGTTCGGAACATAGTGGTTTTCCTTAATCACCTTCATGATCATCGCTTTTGTCTCTTCGCTGATGTCAGGATGATTGTTTATTGCCCGGGAAACCGTCGTCACGCCAACCCCGCACATTTTCGCAATATCAATAATTGTTATTGAAGCCATATCCGAATCGTTCCCTCACCTTGTAATATCGGGCTGTATCTCTACAAAATATAGCAACTTCAAGTATATAACACAAGGGCGAATGCAACAAAGCAGGACTCCCGGCTGGACCTATCTATCGTCCGCTTCCGGATCATCCTGCTTTCCCCGTCTTCTAGTTAGACCACGGCACGTTGAAGGTTAACCCTTAACCGCGCCGGCAACGACACCTTCAATAATATATTTTTGACAGAGCAGGTAGAATGCGACGATCGGGAGAATCGCCAGCACCAGCATAGCCATCATAGCACCCATATCGATGGAGCCGTACCCGCCCTTCAAATACTGAATAGCGATCGGAATCGTTCTGTATTTGGTCCCGATGACCAGCATCGGCAGCAGGTAGTCGTTCCAAATCCACATCACGTTTAGAATGGCGACAGTAATAGCAATCGGCTTCAAGATCGGCAGAACGATTTTGAAGAAGGATTGTACCGGATTACATCCGTCGATCAAATCGGCCTCTTCAATTTCAAGCGGAATCGATTTAACAAAGCCGCTGAACAGGAACACCGACAGACCGGCGCCGAAGCCCAGATAAATTAGAATGATACCAACCGCATTATCCAGATGCAGCACGTTAGCCGTCTTCGTCATTGTGAACATCACCATTTGGAAAGGAACGATCATGGAAAACACGAACACATAATACATCATTTTGGTGAATCTGGATTTCACACGGGTAATGTACCAGGCTGTCATCGCCGTCAGCAGGACAATGACCGCCACGGAGCAAACCGTAATAAACAGCGACATGCCGAAGGCGTTGAAGAATCCGGTTTTGGCTACGCCGCTCGTATAGTTCTTGAACCCGACAAACGTCTGGCTGTCAGGGAGCAGAAACGGCGTGTCACTGATGAAAAACTTCCCCTTCAAGGAGTTCATCAGTACGATTAGAATCGGAGCAAGGAACACAATCGCGAGAACCAATAGGAGAACGAACAGAACAGCATCTCTTCCTTTTGTTCTTGGCATTAGTTCTCAACCTCCTTTCTTCTCGTAGCAACCAACTGAATCAGCGCTATCAAAGCGACAAGCACAAAGAACACAACCGCTTTCGCTTGACCAACGCCTTCCCAACCTACACTGCCATAAAACGTGTTATAAATATCAAGCGCCAGCATCGAGGTCTGTTTAGCCGGGGCGCCTGCCGTTAAAGCCAGGTTCTGGTCAAACAGCTTAAAGGAATTCGAAAGCGTCAGGAACAAGCAGATGGTAATGGAGGGCATCACCAGTGGAATCGTCACATTCCGCAATATACCGAAACGGGTACATCCATCGATTTTCGCGGCCTCAACCACATCCTTGGACACGTTTTGAATCCCTGCGATATAGATGATCATCATATACCCGATTAATTGCCAATTCATAAGAATCACAAGTCCCCAGAAACCGTATTTGGCGCTAAACGTCAAAGTCAGGTCGAACTTAATCAAAATACCGTTCAAAATGAGCTGCCAGATGTAGCCGAGCACAATGCCGCCGATGAGGTTAGGCATAAAGAAAATGGTTCTGAAAATGTTGGTGCCTTTCTTGCCCCGCGTTAGCAGAAGCGCCAACAGGAAGGCAAATACATTGATCGAGATAACAGCAACCACCGTAAATTTGACTGTAAACCAAAGTGAATTGAGAAAATCTTTATTTGAGAAGGCTTTGACGTAGTTGCTGAAGCCGACCCATTTTGCATCGTTAACCGTTGTAAATTCCGTGAAGGACAGATAAACGCCTAATAAAAACGGAATGATGAAAATGACCGTAAAGGTCAATATCGTCGGTAATGCAAAAAGGGCGAAATATTTTTTTATCGATTTTTGCATGGTGTTCTTCTCCTTACCCAGGTTTAAAAAAATGGCGAGTCCGATCCACTCCACACTCTCCAACAATGAATGAAGCGGCGGCGCATCAGCTCATACGCCACCGCTATAAAGTTTGATTTAATTACTTAGCCTTTTCGGCTTTCCAGGAATCCTTAACCGTTGTCACAACATCGTCCCAGGTCTTGTTGCCTTGAGCATATTGCAGCAATGCATCGCCAAATGCGTTCTTGAACTCTTCGCTCGGGAATGCGGCGAATGTCCATGGCACCGAAACAATGCCATCCTTTTGCATCCAGTTCGTAACTTCCTTTGCCAGCGGATCAGCAGGTTTTTCGTTGTCTTTGAACGTGTTAAAAGGAGTGATGAATCCGAGATCCTTCGTTACGTAGCCTTTGCCTTTGTCGCTGGAGAACAGCCATTCCAGAAACGCGATCGAAGCTTTTTGCTTTTCAGGGGACGCTTTACTGTTGATGGAGAAGTAGTTTTCCGTACCAACAGCAAGACCTTGGTTTTCTTCTCCGGACACACCGGTGTAAATCGGCAGGAACTTGATGTCATCGGCTTTAACGACGTTGCCGTCTACCTCATTAACTTGCGACCAAGCCCAGTTGCCGTTTTGCACCATTGCAGCTTGACCCAACGCGAATTCGGCCATCGAGTCAGCTACCGATTTACTTCCAAGCAGTTGCCCCTTCGTCACGGAGTTATTGATATACAGGTCAAAAATGTTTTTGAAGTTTGGATTATATTTGAACTCAATTTCTTTCGAATTCAGGCCTGCCAAAATCGTATTGCCGTATTCCTTGTTATCCTTGAACTCGTAATACAAAGGCAGGTTAGCCAAGTGAGTCTGCCATCTCCACTGCTCACCGGCAGCGAGGGATGTGGAGGCAAACACACCTTTAATGCCAAGCTTATCCTTCTTCGCCGTCATATCCTCGACAACCGATTTGAGAGTATCGAAGTTCTTCACTTCGTCCATGGAAGCAACCGAAACCGCTTTGTCCGGAAGTTCGAAGTATTTCTTCATAATAGCGTTATTGTAAATGATGCCGTAGCCTTCTACAGCGTAAGGAATCCCGAACACGCCGCCACCATCGGTCACAGCCAGATTCTTATCGGACAGATAGCTGTACAACTTCGTGTCTTTCAAGTCCAGCGCATAGTCCTTCCAGTTTTGGTATCCAACAGGGCCATTAATTTGGAAAATTGTCGGGGCGTCGGATTTGGCAATTTCGGATTTCAACGTCGTTTCATAAGTACCGGCAGCGGCGGTTACCACTTTCACCTTCACACCGGTTTCCGCTTCGTAATCCTTAGCGATCTTCTCATACACTGGAGCGATCTCCGGCTTGAAGTTCAGGAAATAGATTTCTCCTGCTTTTCCCGAAGAAGAATTGGAGCCCGAGCCACTAGATTTCGTGTCTTTGCTTTCACTACCGCAGCCAGCGATCAGCCCGGCAACTAAAGTTAAAGCCAGCAACATACTTCCAAGCTTTCCGACTTTCATTTTTGTTCCCCCTCGAAAAAATTGTTTATTTATGCGGAATGAATACGCTTCCTTAATTTTCGGCTCCGTTTCCGGTAACGATACCGAAAACCATATCGGAATCCTTTTCGGTAACGTTTTCAATCCCATGGCAATAGTAGCATACTTCCCCTAACATCGGCAATACTAAATTGTAATTAATTTAATTCTAATCTAAAAAAAGCCCCTGATTTTAATAATCAAGGGCTTTTGTCCGCTTTATTTCATTGTTATATGATAATTAATATAGTTACACTCCGGCGATCCGCCGATAGGTCGCCTCGTCAGACACAATGTAAAGCTTGGCCTCAGCCGGAATCGGCTGGTCAAGCTTGCGGTTAATGCCGAGATCGCTGCGGTCTGCAAGCAAGGTCGCCCCTAGCTGCAGTAAAGCAGTGAACGCATCTCCATACGTTTTCCACTCCGATTTGGCCGGAATCTCGTAAATATCATCGCCATACTGACGGCTTAGGAGCTGATGGATCAGATCGGAATTGCCCGCGTGCAGCGCGGAACGAACCGCCAATCTCGAGATGGCATCATAGGACAGCACGAACTCGTTCACTTGGACATGCCGAAAATTTTGAATATGTTTCTCTTGCGTCACTTCTACGGTAGTATGTACATACGGAGCCAGTCGTTCTATGCTGGAGGCGATGAGCAGCGTCTTGCCGTCGATCAAGGAGGTTTCCTCAATCCGCATATCGGCAAAAATAATCGCCGCCTGCGCATGCTCAATGCCCGCTTTTGTTAACACTTCATCCGAGGAAGGATCCCCGCTCACAAAATGAACCTGGTGCATTTCCTCTAGCGGGTGGCGGCTTGATTCGTCAATGATCACAATGTGGCTCTTAGGCGAGTAGGCCAAAATTTCCTCCACCGCGGACTCCGCTTTTTTGCTCCAATTAATCAGAACGATATGGTTTTCACCCCGAAAGCTCAAAGTTCCTGCCCCTCTCTGCCGCTGAATACTTCCCAGGGATTCGATCACTTTGCCGATCACAAGGCTGAGCAGTCCAATCCCGAAGACGTATAAGAACATCGTGAACACTTTTCCCGCCAACGTCTTGGCGAAAAAGTCGCCATAACCCACCGTGGCCATCGTCGTCATGACCCAATACAGCGCGTTAAACCACGACTCAAACGTTGACGGCTCAAGCAGGTAAGCAATCGTTGCACTTAGGGTAACAAAGAAAATGACCATAAGCGCGATCGACGTTTTGCGCATGCGCATCATTTTAGTCGTTATTCTGAGCAAAAAGTGCACCTGTCTGCCCCTTCCCCAGATTCATATAATTTAAATAATAAGGCTGCTTATGGCAAAAGCCGTACCGATGAATACAAAGCATAGCAATACCCCAACGGCCACATTCCCTTGTTTTAAGTGTTCGGAAATCGTGAACCCAGGTGTAACCAGCTCAAAAATCCAGTATGCTGCGATCAAACATACGTAGCCTACAGCGAACCACAAAATCATAAACCAGATCGAGGTATTCGTATAAGCCGCAATCCCGATAATGATGGCGGTGGCAAGAAACTTTCCGCCCAGTGCAAGGGCTACCGCCACATTCCCCTTCTTGAGCTCCTCCATATCCCGGAAAGGCGTCATCCAACTAAAAATAAGCATTCCTAACAACTGCAGTAAAATAATGACACCTACACTTACAACAATGTTAATCACAACCGTCATTTCGCCCACCCCCGGAATTTTGCAAATGCCTGATCATAATCGGCAAAATCATGTACTTCCTCCAGCACAACTGAAGCGGTTTTCTGCTTCTCTAGTGCCTTGTACCGCGCATCGTCAATCGGCTGCTTCACCCGGTTTCCGGTTGGCAGCTCCAGCACGGCAAAGTTTCTCGTTTTGCCCTTGTACTCGGTTTTGTAGACACCTACCAGCTTAACATCGGTCGTGATAGATACCTTCAAATCAGCCAGACCCTTCTGCGCCGAAGTCTGGTCAGGGTAGGATTTCAGTGTTGTCCATGACGATAGGTGAATATCGTTCTTTTTGTTTTCATCCGTGGTAAGCTCGGCGTCCATGAACTGGAGAACCCAAATTTTGTCTCCTGTCGCATAATTTCCGTCGTTCGGCAGCATGTCGTTATCCGGCAGGATCGTCATGTCGCTGCCGATCAAGTCACCCACCGTCGCCTCGACAATTTTGTAATCCCAAGGGACGCGCGCCGTATTTAACGTAACGTCAGAACCGGAATCGGTGCTGAATATGCTGTTTTGCTCGGAACAGGCGCTAAGCGTCAGCAGAGCTATGACGATGAAAAAGGACCCTAGAAACCGCCGGAAATAGGCGCTGCTGCGTTTTTGGTTTCCCCGATCCCGGTTCATCCCCGTATCTTTTCCTCGGTTAAAATGCATTTATTTCACTCCCAACGCGATAAAATGACTGGCATTGCCGGTAATAAGACCGCCTGCCCGCCCAAGGAGGCCGCAGGGCGTTCCATTAAGGACAAACATGCCGGTCAGCAGATGGAGTTCTCCCTCTGCGGTATTAATAGTCGCAAGATCCGCTCTCTTTTGATATACGGACGGAAACAGCTCGCTGCTGTCAAACCCTTCCTGGTCCTCCAGCTCCAGCTGACCTTCTGCATCAAACAGACGCACGGAACCGCCTTCACGCCCAAACATCGATTTGGATACAAAGCTGCCCGAAAACACAGGCTTGTTATAAGTCGGAAGCACATACTTAGCGATCGTCTCGCGTTCCTCCGGGTTGAACAAGAGTCCCAACTCATACAGTCCCCAAACAGCGGCCAGCAATCCTTTGGATTGCAGCAAAATGCTGTGCGGCGAGTTGAACATGGTCAGCCGCCCCGTCTCGATGGCGTAGGATAACGCTTCACCGGCGTCGTCGACCGCCATCCATTCCTTCGGATACAATGCAAACATTCGCTCGATGACGCGGTCGTCTTTGTTTTTCAAAAACCCGTTGTCTACCCACAACTCCAAGCAATTCTCGCAGCGAATATCCAGCCCGCTGTGCCGGACCAACGCTTCAATCGTCCCTGAATCCTCCAGATGCTCACCGTAAGCAACGCAGGCTGCCGTATCCGGTCGCTCTACAGCCCATGCCGCCGCGACAAGCTCCTTCATCCGCACGTTAGGTGACTCGTACCCGGCCTGCTCCAGCACCCACGGTGTGGCAATCGATGCCTCGACATAGCCTGTAGGGGTGTCGGCGTTGAGCTCAAGCAGCTTGATGCTGCCGTCATTCGCTACGGAGAAATCGAATCTCGCATACCGGCTGATGAGCCCTGGCTCAGGGAGCGGTAGATCGTCCAGCATCGCCCACAAAATCGGCGGAACCCCGATTAGCTCGTACAGGTCATGCCGTTGATAAACATAACGGACTGTTTTATCAAGGATTTGCCATAGGGATGAAGAAGCCTGCTCCAGCTCCTCATAGGTAGACCGGGACATCAACACCATTTGGTCGATCCAATAGGCCTCGTCCTCCAGATCAGCCCATGTGAAACCAAGCTCATGCAGCTGTTTGACCCGGAAAGCGCGGTCGGGATGAGGCGTGCCTACAACCTCGAATATGCTGTCCGTCATCCTCCGAAGAAGCCTCCGCTGCTGTGACTTGACGATTTGGAGCCGGAAAATGAGCTTTTGCTGGAGGAGGAACTGGACCCAAGTCCGCTCGATTTACCCCCGATTCCACCGGCCTTCGACGAGGTGGAACGTCTTACGATCGACCCGGTAGTAGAGGTTGATGTTTTCGGACGGACGACTGAACCCGCCACATGCTTGTTCTGGAACGTGTCGCTGGAATAGCTGCGGTATTTGTATGGCGTAGTCGTACCTGCGTAATAACCCCGGTGATCCTTATGCCAGCTGCTGGATGAATAGTTGGACCCGCTGTTGAATAAGAAATGGTACAGCAGCATATCATCCCAGCCGAATCCGGAGCCATAGCCCCCGTAGTTGTTGATTACAGTCGTTCCATTGCCAGTAGTATCGGTAGACCCTGCCGAGCCAGCTTGCCCGCCTTTTTCTTCATCTGACATCGGCATTGGAATGTTCCAGTCTGCATTTTTGTCAAAGTACTGCTTTACTTCTTCCGTCGACCAAGAGACGAGCTTTGGTTCGTCAGAACCGGAACTACTGCTTGTGGCCGAAACGCCCGAGCCCGGAATGAGAAAAGCATTCGCCAGCAGCGCGATGCCAAGCGAGGTAGACAGCACGCGGACAGGCTTGCCCTCCGGGGTGAAAAATTTGGATACAGATTTAGCGGATTCTTTGTTAGATATTTCTTCTTTGTTTGCCAAAACGGATTCCTCCTTACGCGAGCAGCCCTATTCGTGCCGGATCGGAACGAGCAGCAGCTCGAGTTTCCCTTCATCCAGGTTCAATCTGCCTTCCACCGTCTCGTACTCACGGCTGCCAATGACGAGATAATTTGCATGCTCCAACGCGGCCACCATATTGGCGTTCCAGGCACGCTCATCAATTTCTTTGATTTCTCCATCAGGCATTTTCTCAAACAATTTCACAGTCAAATTATTGTCCAAATTAGCCTCCACCCTTTCCGTTTAAACACTATCTAATGATACGTAAATCAGCTTTGTTAGTTTCACGTTTCCGTTAGGGAGAAACAGGGAACCGAAAGGTGAGCAACTCTGGACTGGGTTTGTACAAACAGCCGCCGGCAGTGATGCTAAGTCCATATATGGAAGTCACTTCCACCGTCCTTTTAACAGCTTACGTCCCCCGCCCGGGAAAAGCAATGATAAAATATAACAGCGCAAATCTACCCTTGGCACCCCTATTTCCGTGCACGAATGGAACAAAAAACCGGAGCACCATTTATGCCACCCTACAAAACTGGACGAACCCCGTGGGCCAACACTATACTGGATTTAGGACGAAGCACGTCCCGCACAGCTCCCTATTGGATGGAAATCGATTGGGCCAGCACCTTAACCGTCATGGTTACGGAGCTCCCTTTGGATTGTAGTCCGAGGAGCGAATGCGGGGCGTTTTTATTTTTGACGGGAAGGGGCACCGGTGTATGAGTTTTGAAGAGAGCTACGCTTTGTTTATGGAACATCATCTCGGCCGTAGGTCAGGTGAACGCCGAGGCAGGCTGGAACGGGGGCATGCACACGCGGAGTCACTGTTCTTGCGACAGGTATGGTGGCCGCTGCGAGGAGACTTCGCCGACCTCCATCCGGAGTATGAAGTCAGCGACTGGCGCGGGCGGTCCTATTTTGCCGATTTCGTCTGGCTGCCGGGTGGGGGCGAAGTGAAGTTGCTGTTCGAGATTAAGGGTTACGCCGCGCACGTCCGGGAGATGGATCGGCAAAAATACTGCCAGGAGCTGAACCGCGAAACGTTTCTGATCGCCATGGGCTACCAGGTCATCTCCTTCGCCTATGATGATGTCGAACAACGTCCGGACCTTTGCATTAACCTGCTGCGCATGGTACTCAGCCGCTACCACCCGGAGAACGCTCCCGTTTCGCGCGGTCTGCTCGCAGAAAAGGAAGTGATCCGGCTCGCCATACTGCTGGTCCGGCCGATCCGGCCGGTGGACGTGAAGCGACATTTTGAGGTAGATCACAAAACGGGGGTTCTGATGCTGCAGCGGCTGACCGAGAAGGGCTGGTTGAAACCTGTCTACCGCGGAAAAGGCGAAAGGGTTGTATGCTACGAATTAGTTCGGGGGGCGCTCAATTACCTTTCTTAAGTTAAACTAACTGGAAAAGCTCCCGTTAATTTGGGTGAAAACGGTGGGTTGGGGTGGATTAACAGGAAATCCTCCCGTTAATTTTACTAAAATCGGCTGTATGGAGGAAAATGCTTCATATTAGCAGGAGGAATTCCCTCTAATTTCTCTTCAAACGGTGATCAGTTCGAATTAGCCGGAGGATTTCCAGCTAATTTCTTTCTAACCGGTGATCCGTTCAACTAGTGAGGGGATCTCCTTCTAATTTTAGCTTTGCTTATCTTCCAAATTAGTCCGTTGTCGGCAGAGTTAACTGCGGTTACTAAAGTTCAGTTAGCCGGAATCGGAAGGTGACCCGAATAGATATCTAGTTTTAGACCACTTTTGGCGAATGGGGGACATTGGGGAGAAAAGATGTTAGGTTAGCTTAGGTTAGCCATTAGCCTTGGCTACATCAAAAACATCGCCACGACCGTCGTCACAGCGAGGCCGATGAGCACCGGCTTCAGGTTGCGGCGGGCGAGCTCAAACGGGCTCACGCCGCAGATGGCCGCAGCCGGGATGAGCGCCCACGGGATCAGCGTGCCGCCGCCGACCCAGATCGCGGCCACCTGGCCGAGCGCCGTCAGCGTGGCCGTGCCGGAGCCGATGGCGGTGCCGAACAGCTGCGCGATCGAGCCGGCCAGCGAGATGCCGGAGAAGCCGGAGCCGTCGAGGCCCGTGATCGCACCCGTGACGGCCAGCGTCACCGCCCCAACGGCGCCGTTCAGCGGCACGACGCCGGCCAGGGCGACGCCGAGGTCGTTCACGATGCCGTGCGACGCTGCGGGAAGCACCTTCCCGAACAGCTCCGTGAAGGCGGCATCGCCTAGATAGAAGAAAGCGGCGATCGGGATCACCGGTCCGAACACTTTAAAGCCGAAGACCAGCCCTTCGATCAAATAGGAGGTGACCTTTTCCAGGCCGCGCTGGCGGTGCGCCAGCAGGGTCACCGCAATGAGGATCAGCACGGCCGTCCCTCCAACCAGCGCCGTCGCGTCGCCTCCCTGCAGCTTTAGCAGGAGCATCGCCACCACGGCGGCGGCAAACAGAAGCGGGATGAGCACGGCCAGCCATCGTTTGGCCCGTGGGCTGATCACTACCCGGTCCCCCTTTTCCAGCGTCCGGTCCTCTCCCAAAGCCCCAGCGGCGCTACCGGGTGAGACGAGACCGCTTCGCCAGGTCCCTTTTTGCATATCCCTCCGCATCATCCAAAATGCCGTGACCGTGCTCACCAGCCCCATCACGATGACAAGCGGGACGCTGGCCGTCATGACGCTGCCTACGGGAATGCCTGCAGCATCGGCGGTCAGCTTCGGCGCGCCTTGAATAATGTAATCGCCGGAAAGAGCGATTCCATGCCCGAACAGATTCATGGCAACGGCCGCGCCAAGCGCCGGCAGCCCCACGCGAATCGCCACCGGCAGCAGCACCGCTCCGATCAAGGCAACCGCCGGAGAAGGCCAGAAAAAGAAGGACGTCACCATCATGATGATGCCTATCCCCCAATAGGCCACTCCCGGTGTGCGGATAAAACGTGTCAGCGGCGCTACCATCGTTTCATTGATTCCCGTGCGGATCAGCACCCTGCTCATCGCCACGATAATCGAGATAATCATGATCGTGCCCATCAGTTCCTTAGTCGCATAGATGAACGAGTTGAATATCCCCGAAACCGAGCCGCTAAGCGTTTCCGTTGCCAGCAGCCCCAGCGCAAAAATACCCGCTACGCAGATCATCGTCGTATCGCGCCGCTTGATCAGCAGCACCATAATGAACACAATGAACGCCAAATACACATAGTGAATCGCCGTCAGCTCTATCCCTATCATAGACACACGCCTCTTTTCCCCACAGCTTAGTGCTATATGCTATGCAGAGGGTTAAGATGGGGTTCAGCCTAGAGCGGACCGAAGCTAGTGTTTGGAGTTTGCATGTTCCGTACTGTGTGTTGCGTGCTGTATTCGGCACACTGCTCGCTGCTACGCGAACTGCTGCATCTACACCAAATTGTATTCTCTGATTTTTTTGTACAACGTTCCTCGGGAGATGCCGAGCAGCTTGGCCGCGTTGCTCTTATTGCCGGCGGAGCGCTCGAGCGCCTCCTTCATCAGGACAATTTCTTCGTCCACGGATATTTTAGGACGCAGCATCTTCTCCATGCCCTCGACATTCGTCGGCCCGGAGACATGGGCGGCTTCCGCCTTCCCCGCTGCCTTCAGCGTCAGCTGTGTCTGCTTCTGTTGGAGCGCCTCTGGCAAATGCTCCAGTGTAATCTGGTCATTTTCGCTCAAAATGACGCAGCGTTCTATCGTGGCCCGCAGCTCTGTCATGTTGCCCGGCCACTCGTAATTGGTAAAAGCGAGCATGACCTCCGGCGATATGGCCGGGATCGGCTTCTGGTATTGCAGCGAAAAGACGCGTAAGTAAAGCTGCACCAGATTAGCGAGGTCCTCCTTGCGTTCCCGTAGCGGTGGCACCTTGATCGAGACGACATTTAGCGCATAAAACAAGTCAGCCCGGAACTTTCCTTCCTGCACCAGCCGCTCTAGATCCTGACTTGTCGCCGCTAAGATGCGAGTGGATACCGTGAGCTCCTCCCGCCCGCCGATCCGCGCCAGCGCATGTCGTTGTATGAACTGGCAAAGCTTATCTTGAATGTCCATGGAGAGGCATTCGATTTCGTTGAGGAACAGAGAACCTCCGTCCGCAGCTTCGAGCTTTCCCGCCTCAAAGGACGGTTTTCCCGAAAAAGCGCCGCCTTGAAAGCCGAACAGCTCCGACTCGACAAGCCCGGCGGGAATGGCGCCGCAGTTTAGCGATAGGAAAGGGCCTCCGGCCCTTGAGCTCGCCCGGTGGATCACCCTGGCCAGCTGCTCTTTTCCCGCCCCGGTCTCTCCCATCAGCAGCACGGAGGAGTCGGTCTCCGCCACCTTTCTGGCAATTTTGACGACCTTCCCCATGCTTTCGCCGCGGCTGGTGATCAAAGCAAACGGATCGGAGTCGCCGATTTTATGCGTCAGCAGACGGGAATGGACCGTGGTCAGCTCATCGTTCAGTTTCACAAGATGGGTAATATCCTGCTCGGTGGCGACCCCGCCGATGATTTCCCCGTGCTCGTCAAAAATCGGCGAAGCATTGATCAGCACATGGGTATCCGGACGCGGACGATGGTAGGTGTTGCGCATCCGTCTGCCCTTATCCAGAATTTTTAGCACGACGAGTGATTCCGGATCAAAATGCTCGCCGATGGTGCGTCCGACAATACTTGGCTTTCGAATGCCGTACATCTCCTCTGCAATCGCGTTCCAGCCGATGACCGTCCCGTTTCGATCAACAACCGTAACGGCGTCGCTCACCGTTTCCAGCAGTGTCTGAAAATAAGCAGACGCCTGCAGCTGCAAGTGCCAAGCCGCTTGGATCAGCTGCGCCAGCATGCAGTAGCCGGCTGGGCTGCCTGCTTCGTCAACGATTATGACGGCGGGTCTTCCGCCGAATGCGCTCGGCTGCATGCCGGACAGCTCATTCATCAGCGCATGAAGCTCCTGCTCCCCACAAGCTGCGGCCGTAAAGGACTCGCCGTGCTCAGCCAGAAAATGTTCAATACTGCCTGAAGCCTGCGAAAGCCATCCTACGTCCCAAGGGGTAAACAGGTAGTAAGAGGCCTGCTGTACAACAACCGCTGCCCGGCCCTCCCGAAGGACCGCAAGCAGCGCGCTTGTTGTCTCCTCCCCCTTCAGCCAGCCAAAATCTCTAATAATCTCTAATTGTTCATGATTGAACATACAGTACCTCACCACGAAAGGAATTTATTTGTAAATCTAACATGAAACTTGGCAAAGGTTCAACTGACTAACGCCTTTTTTGGCAAAACTATACACTAAAACTGTTCATTTTTATACACTTTTTTAATAGCAAAAAAATATTTTGTTTATTTTCTATTCATCTATTGTTCAAATATTTAAAATATTGTATATTTTGTGTACAAAATCATATGGGAAAGGATGGGTTCTATGGAGGCTTTAATGAGAACTGTGTTCCAGGCCTTTGCCAAAAGCCAATCCGCCAACAAAATGGCCCGCAGATACGGCCTCAGGTTCGGGGCCAGCCGATTTGTCGCCGGAGAATCGATCGAGCAGGCGATCACCGCTGTGAAGGCGTTGGGTGATACCGGCAGAGAAGCTACGCTCGACCATCTGGGTGAGTTCGTATCCACAGAATCGGAAGCCAATCTGTCGACCGATATGTGTCTGCGAACCTTGGATGCTATCGAGAATTCACGGGTGAAGGCCAACCTTTCGCTGAAGCTGACTTCGCTTGGACTTGGGATCAGCGAGGAGTTGTGCGTCAGGAACCTGAAAACCATACTGGGCAGGGCCAGCATGTACGGTATTTTCGTCCGCATCGACATGGAGGATTACGTCCAATGCGAGAAGACGATTCGCATATATAAACAGCTGCGCCAGCAATTCGACAACGTCGGCGTCGTCATTCAAGCTTATTTATACCGCTCGCTCAAGGACATTGAAGATCTTAAAGAGCTTAAGGCCAATCTCAGACTCGTCAAGGGGGCTTACAAGGAATCGCCCAAGGTGGCCTATCCTGACAAAGCCGACGTCGACAACAATTTCAAAACACTCATTTCCACTCACCTCAAGAATGGCAACTACACCGCAATTGCATCACACGACCCGCAAATTATCGACTTCACAAAACAATTCATCAAAGAATCGAACATACCGCTTAGCCAATTTGAATTTCAAATGCTGTACGGCATCCGCGAGGAGCTGCAGCTTCAGCTCGCAAAGGAAGGCTACAAGGTGCGAGTTTACGTCCCCTATGGCAATGACTGGTTTGGCTATTTCATGCGCCGTTTAGCCGAGCGCCCGGCCAATGTCTGGTTTGTCCTGAAAAACCTTTTTAAATAAGCGATAGAAAAGGAGAATGTTCATATGAGCATAGCTGCAAAATTGGAAGCCTTCCGTAACGAACCCTTTACCGATTT
Source organism: Paenibacillus puldeungensis (assembly GCF_042678945.1). NCBI lineage: Bacteria > Bacillati > Bacillota > Bacilli > Caryophanales > Paenibacillaceae > Paenibacillus > Paenibacillus puldeungensis. The sequence goes on from NZ_JBHTLM010000010.1 coordinate 100,666, forward strand.
TAAGCAGGAGGCGAGCAAGCAGGCTATGGAAGCGGCCATCGCCAAAGTCCGGTCCGAACTCGGACGGGAATACCCCCTTCACATTGGGGAGGAGCGGATTTACACCGAAGACAAAATTCGGTCCGTGAACCCGGGAAACCTTGACGAAACGATCGGGTACATGAGCAAAGCTAATCAGGAGCTGGCTGAGAAAGCGATGCAGACGGCGCTGAGTACTTTTGAAACGTGGAAAAAAGTCCCGGCAAAGGAACGCGCAGCGTATTTGCTGAAGGCTGCCGAGCTGATGCAGGAGCGTAAAGCTGAATTCTCCGCTCTGATGGTGCTGGAGGCCGGAAAAAACTACGCTGAGGCAGATGCCGATACGGCGGAAGCCATCGATTTTCTGAACTTTTATGCTCGTGAAATGATCCGTCTTAGCGAAATTAATGAAACGATGCCTTTGACCCAAGTAGAAGGCGAGGACAATCGCCTTACTTATATTCCGCTGGGCGTTGGCGTCATTATCCCGCCCTGGAACTTTCCGCTCGCTATTTGCGCCGGGATGACCTCCGCAGCGATCGTCGCCGGGAACACCGTGCTGCTCAAGCCAGCCTCAAACACACCGGTCATCGCCTATCATTTCGTCCAGCTTATGGAGGAAGTCGGACTACCTGCAGGGGTACTGAACTTCATTCCGGGCAGCGGCGCCGAAGTGGGAGACTATTTGACGACCCACCCAAAAACCCGGTTTGTAAGCTTCACCGGCTCCAAAGAGGTCGGCCTGCGCATCAGCAAGCTGGCGGCCGATACCGCGCCTGGGCAGATTTGGATTAAGCGTTTGGTTGCCGAAATGGGCGGTAAAGACGGCATCGTTGTAGATGAAACCGCCGATCTGGACGCGGCAGCGCAAGCGATCGTCTCCTCAGCCTTTGGCTTCCAGGGGCAGAAATGCTCCGCAGGGTCACGCGCTTTTGTCGTCGAGGAAGTGTATGACCAGGTAGTAGAAAAGGTTGTACAACTGACGCAGCAGCTTCGCGTCGGACTACCGGAGCACAATTTCCCGATCGGACCGGTCATTGATGAAGGGTCATTTCAAAAGATTCTCGATTATATCGAAATCGGCAAGCAGGAAGGGCAGCTTCTCTGCGGCGGCTCAAAGGCCGAAGGCAACGGCTACTATATCGAGCCGACGGTATTCGCCGATGTTTCGGGGAACGCGCGCATTATGCAGGAGGAAATTTTCGGTCCGGTGCTGGCAATCGGCAAGGCCAAGGACTGGAAAGAAGCAATCGAACTATACAACGATACGGAATTCGGCTTGACGGGCGCCTTTTTCTCTCGGGATGAGGACCGGATTGCCGAGGCATTGGACACGATGCACTGCGGCAACCTGTACGTCAATCGGAAATGTACAGGCGCGTTGGTTGGAGCGCATCCGTTCGGCGGCTTCAATATGTCCGGCACCGACTCCAAGGCGGGCGGCTACGACTATCTGCTGCTGTTCACGCAAGCCAAGCTGACCTCCCGTAAAAAATAAAAAGCCAGTCTGCTGGCTATAAAAGGGGACAAACGTCATGAATGTGAGCCAAAAAAGCAAGGAGAACAAAGACGTTTTTACCAGTACGCAGGAGGTCATCCGAACCGCGCTGCAAACGATGAATGAGCCTCCCGCGATGTACGATTTGCTGAAGGAACCGATGCGCATGCTTACCGTACGGATTCCTGTGAAAATGGATGACGGTTCGGTCAAGGTGTTTACCGGCTACCGCGCCCAGCATAATGACTCAATCGGGCCGACCAAAGGCGGCGTAAGATTCCATCCCGATGTGACGGAGGAGGAAGTCAAGGCGCTGTCGATGTGGATGAGCATCAAATGCGGTATCGTCAACCTGCCTTACGGCGGCGGCAAAGGCGGCATTCCGTGCGACCCGCGCACGATGTCGATGCGGGAGCTGGAGGGGCTGAGCCGGGGATATGTCCGGGCGATCAGCCAAATCGTGGGGCCGACCAAGGACATCCCCGCGCCGGACGTATACACCAACGCCCAAGTTATGGCGTGGATGATGGATGAGTACAGCCGAATCCGCGAGTTTGATTCTCCGAGCTTTATTACCGGCAAGCCGATCGTGCTGGGTGGCTCATATGGCAGAGAATCGTCTACCGCACTAGGCGTCACTATCGTTTTGCAGGAAGCGGTAAACATGGCCGGCATGAACGTAAAAGGGTCCCGCATCATTATTCAGGGATTCGGCAATGCCGGCAGCTTCCTCGCCAAATTCCTGCACGATGCCGGAGCGATTATCGTCGGAATTTCCGATGCACGCGGGGCTTTATATAATCAGGAAGGGCTCGATATCCTCGAGCTGCTGGATAGACGGGATTCGTTCGGAACGGTATCTCACCTGTTCCCGGATCGCATTACGAACCAGGAATTGCTGGTAAAGGAGTGCGACATCTTAATCCCGGCAGCGATCGAAAACCAAATTACAGAGCAAAACGCGCATGAAATAAAAGCAAAAATTGTGGTTGAAGCTGCCAACGGGCCGACAACCTACGCAGCTACGGAAATCTTAACGGAACGCGGCGTGCTGATTGTTCCGGACGTACTAGCCAGTGCCGGCGGTGTTGTGGTTTCCTACTTTGAATGGGTGCAGAACAATCAAGGTTACTATTGGCCACTTGAGGAAATTAACGAGAAGCTGGCCAATATCCTGACTTCCTCCTTTCAAAAGGTGTACCAAACCGCGCAAACCAGGGGGATTAATATGCGGCTGGCGGCTTACATTGTCGGCCTAAAGAGAATTACGGAAGCTGTAAAATGGCGGGGGTGGATTTAAATTTATGGCACAAACGCTCATCATTGTCAGGTTGGAGCTGGATCATGAACAAGCCAGCTTTGGAGATGTCGCCGGAGCAATCAGCCAAGCCGGTGGAGATATCACCTCCATCGACGTGATTTCTTCGGGCAAGGGATCATCCATTCGCGATATTACGGTAGATACGGGAGACCAAGAAGAAGCTACCGTGGTCCAGGCGCTTCGCAAGCTGCAGGGAGTAAAGCTGATCAACGTCTCCGACCGCACCTTCCTCATGCACCTCGGAGGAAAAATAGCGATTGAGCCAACGCTGCCGATCCGCAATCGCGACGATTTGTCCCAGGTCTACACACCTGGCGTGGCCAAGGTTTGTGCTGCGATTCATGAGAGTCAGAGTAAGGCTTATTCATTGACGATTAAACGCAACACGGTAGCCGTCATTACCGATGGGACGGCCGTGCTTGGGCTTGGCGATATCGGCCCCTACGCGGCTGCGCCGGTTATGGAGGGCAAAGCCATGCTGTTTAAGCAGCTTGCCGGGGTCGATGCGTTCCCAATATGCCTGGATACGACCGATTCAGAAGAAATCATTCGTACCATTAAAGCGGTAAGCCCAATTTTTGGTGGCATTAACCTGGAGGATATCAGCTCTCCACGCTGTTTTGAAATCGAGCGGCGGCTGGCGGAGGAACTGGATATTCCGGTATTCCATGACGACCAGCACGGAACCGCAGTCGTGGTCACCGCCGGGCTGATCAACGCTCTAAAGGTTGTCGGCAAGGAGATGAACGAAGTCCGGGTTGTGGTGAGCGGAGTTGGGGCCGCAGGCGTCTGTATCTGCAAAATGCTCCTTGCCGCGGGGGTAACGAAGCTCGTTCCCGTCGACAAGGAAGGAGCGATCGTGAACGGCGGCAAGTACGACCATCCGATGTGGCAATGGCTGGCCGAGCAACCTCAAGTGGAGAAGCAGCCGGGCTCCTTGCAGGAGGTCCTGCGCGGCGCCGATGTATTTATCGGTGTATCTACCGGCGGACTGCTTACCGGAGATCACATCAAGACGATGAACGAGCGGCCGATTGTATTTGCTCTTGCCAATCCAGTGCCCGAAGTTAAACCTGAGGAGGCGCTGGCGCATGCAGCCGTCGTGGCTACCGGGCGCAGCGATTACCCGAACCAGATCAACAATGTGCTCGTATTCCCTGGCGTGTTCCGCGGAGCGCTGGACTGCCGGGCTAAGGAGATTAACGAGCCGATGAAGCTGGCGGCGGCTGAAGCGATAGCCTCCGCAGTTTCGGACATGGAGCGGAATGAACAATACATCATTCCGAGTATTTTCAACGATCACGTCGTTCCGCTTGTTCGCAAAGCGATCGTTCAGGCAGCCATCGCCACGAAGGTGGCCCGGAGAATCCCACCGGATTTCCGGTAATATCAGCCCCTTTTCCGGTAGGATCGACCTCTCCTTGAGTTTAATTGTAAAATGTACATTTAAATTCACACATTTTTGCTCATTTTGCTATTTAGCTGCATTTTGTACATTTAATTCTTAGTAAATTTGCAATTTGGGGCCGCTGTACCCCCATTAGATGCACTTTTTACATTTATTTATAGGCTATGATCAATTTCAGCAAGTTTAAGTGTATAGATTGCAATTACTACGACTATCAGAGATACTTCGGCAACATAAATAAGCGCGACCGTTCTATGCAAAAAAACAGCAAATAGCCGTAATGTCGCGGGTTCCGCAGCATTACGGCTTATTTTGTCTATCTACCTATTCCGTCTCTGACGGTTCCCGGCCACAGATCCCATAGAAAAACACATGCACCAATTCCTCGAAAATTTTCTCGACATTCCCCATCTGCTGAACGGTTTCCATCAGCTGTTTGGATTGATCCAGGAACATCTGAATATACAAAATGACCGCCTCGGAGGATACCTTGTCCGAAACTTCCCCTGTTTTCTTCCCATCCTCAATTAATCGCATCATGAGCGGCACCGCTCGCTTGGTGTATTCCTCTTCAATGTAATGGAACATTTCCTGGTCGTCGATGAGGAGTTCCTTAATCATATGTAGGGGAATCGTTTTGTAAGATTCCTTCTCCATTAACAAAAGATATTGGAGTTTATCTCGAAAGGTTAGGGCATCATTGTTCAAGCATTCCTCAAATTCGCGAAGGCTTCCTTCCACATAGTCCTTGAGGACCTCATGCAGCAAGCCCTCTTTACTGCCGTAGTAGTTATATATCGTCACCTGCGAGACCTTGGCGGCCTTCGCAATATCGGCGATGCGTATCCGTCCGGGTTCCCAGGTTTTGAGCAATTCCAGCGTCGTATTTTTGATTTTCGCCTTGATTAAAGAGGCCCTCTTTTCGAAACCGTTCATCTTTTTCTCGTTCACTTCCTGTATATTAATTTATATTATGAAATTAATTTATAAATATATTTCATAAAATCATTGACCAGTGAGAATTCTAGGTATATTATAACATATGAAATAAATTATTAATATTATTTCACGGTTTTTACTTTTGGAGGTGCTCTCATGTTAACCGTTCAGGATTTAACGAAACGTTTTTCAAATGGGAAGGGCATTTTTGACGTGACCTTTTCGGTCCATAAAGGCGAGGTATTTGGCTTCCTGGGTCCTAACGGAGCCGGTAAGTCCACGACGATTCGCCACATCATGGGGTTTATGAAGCCGGATAAGGGAGTTGTGAAGGTAAACGGACTGGACACCTGGAAAGAACAAGGCGCAGTTCAGAAATATATCGGGTATCTGCCTGGAGAAATATCTTTTATCGATGGGATGACGGGTAAATCGTTTCTCGAATTCATGGGGAATATGCAGGGGATGAAGGATACGTCCAAACGGACCCAGCTTATCGAGCGCCTGCAATTTGATGTGAACACGCCGATCCGCAAAATGTCCAAAGGGATGAAGCAAAAGGTCGGCATTGTCGCCGCACTGATGCATGATCCGGAGGTGATTATTCTGGATGAGCCGACATCCGGGCTGGACCCGCTGATGCAGCGGATCTTCATCGATATCGTACTGGAGGAGAAGGCGCGCGGCAAAACTTTCCTCATGTCCTCACACAGTTTTCCGGAAATTGAGCGTACCTGCGATCGGGCGGCCATCATTAAGGATGGTAAAATCATTACCGTGAAGGATATCCATGAGCTGCAGTCGATGCAGCGAAAGCTGTTCCAGGTTGTTTTTGAAAATGAATCTGATGCTAGTGCTTTCCTGGCCTCGGGTCTGCCGATCGAATCGCATGACGCACACCGTGTGATCGTCGCTGTTCAGGGCAACTACAATGCATTCATCACTGAAACGGCAAAATACAACGTCCGCAGCATCGATGTGTTTACCCAAAACTTGGAGGATATCTTCATGAATTACTATGACCGAAAGGAGAATCTGCAATGAACTTCTCCCTTTATAAACAGATGATGAAGGTCAATTTAAAAGGAATTATGAACTATGCCTTCGGCTCGGCATTTTATATTTTGCTTATGTTTTGGCTGTACCCCTCCATCGCGGGAAATACGGATGCCATCAATGAAATGATTAAGGCGATGCCGGAAGGGGTAGGAAACGCTTTTGGTTTGCAGGGCGGCTTCAGTACTGCCGATTCGTTCATTTCCGGGGAGTATTACGAGCTGATTCTCGTGATCATCCTCTCCATCTTCTGTGTCGCCGTATCGACGCATCTCATGGCGAAGTTAGTAGACCAGGGCTCCATGGCCTACTTGTTATCCACCCCCACCACACGGGGGAAAATCGCCTTTACACAAGCCAGCGTTCTAGTGACCGGGCTGTTTACGATCATGGCTGTTACTACAGCGGCCGGCTTCATCGGAAACGCCTGGTTTCTGAAAGGAAAAGTTGCGTTGAATGAGGCCAAATTTTTAGAAATCAATCTGATGGCGTTTCTGCTGTTTTTCGCTGTCAGCGGCATTTCGTTCCTGGTTTCCGCGGCTTTGAACGATGAGAAGCAAGCGGTTGGCCTTTCCGGCGCGTTGACCTTCGGATTTTTCACCTTAAACCTGCTGGGTAAAATCAGCGACAAAATCGAGTGGATGCGAAACATCTCCATCTTCTCCTTGTACCGTCCTAACGAGATCGTAAGCGCTAATGCTAGCTGGGGCCTACCCGCCGTCCTATTAACGCTCATCGGCTTAGCCACCTTTGCAATCGGCATCCAGCTATTTCGCAAACGGGATCTTCCTTTGTAAAGAGGTGCATAGGGTGGTATGCCGCCCATGATGTAAGCCTGTACCCGCAAGATTAAGTTGAGTAGATGTATAAAGTGCAGCTATTTTCAGCCCTTTCGCCCCATTTGTAGGTTTAGTTGTGAAACATGCATCTAAAATAGGGGTGAATGCAGACTGTTGCCTACTTTCGGCGTTATAAATGTACTTTTTACATCTACTTGGTAGAAAAAAAGTTATTCGTTCCAATTAGATGTACAAAGTGCAACTACTGCACCGCCAGCAAAAGGTTGGACTCTAGCCAGTGTTACTGGGTCCTAGAAATTCCCCACTAACCCCAAATAAAGCCCTGTTCGCAATGAACAGGGCTTTATCATTAGGCTATTCTGACGGATCAAACGGTCACTAGCTCCGGCTTTTTCGCCGCAGGCGTCAGTTTTCCATCCTCCATCCGGTACACCTTGTCGCAGTATTGGAGCATGCGCTCGTCATGGGTAACCATGATGCCGGCTTTATTTTTCGCCTTCACCTCTTTAGCAATCAGCTGTACGACCTCGTGCGCTCTTTGGGTATCCAGGCTGGCCGTGGGCTCGTCCGCCAAAATGACCGAAGGATTGTTCATGAAGGCGCGGGCGATCGCCGTGCGCTGACGTTCCCCGCCGGACAGCTGATCTGGATAATTTTTCAGCTTGTTCCCAAGACCCAGGTCTTCAAGTAATTCCCTGGCGTATTTTTTATCGCTTGCGGTTACTTTTCCGCTCATTCTTTTTACAACCAGCAGTTGGTCAAGCACATTCAAGTAAGGCACCAGGTTGGAGGTTTGAAGAATAAACCCGATTTCCTTCAGCCGAATACTTGATAAAGCGTGTGGTTTTAGCTTAGTCAGATCCTGACTGTTTAACCTCACTTCCCCTTCCGACGCTTGAAGCAAAGCCCCAGCAATCGATAGAAACGTACTTTTGCCTGATCCGGAAGGACCGATGACCGCAATAAACTCACCCTGCTCAACGGTAAGAGATATCTTGTTCAGAGCCGTGATTTGGCTCACGCCTTCCTGATAATATTTAGAAACATCACGAAGCTGAATTCTTGACATTATTCAACCCTCCCAATCGCTTGCAATGGATCAATTTTTGTAATTTTTCGAACTGACATTAAAGAGCTAATAACAGATATGGCAAGCAGTACTAGCGCATAAACAACAACCAGCTTTGGATCCAGCGCAAACGGCATACCTTCCGGCAAAATCAATGCCGTGCCATAAGTTAATAGGATACCGATGGCAATACTGACCAAGGACAAAAGGAACACTTGAGATACGATGGCTTTGCCAAGGAAACCGTTGCTTGAGCCGATCGCCTTCATGATTCCGAATTGATTCGATTTTTGGAGCGTCAGCACATAGAAAAATACGCCAAGCACGAACGCAGAAATAGCCAGCAGGAAGACGAGCATCATCATAATGGTACCGTTCTCTTCCTTATATCCGGGCAGTCCCTTTACCGCTTCCGCCTTCGTTGCAACCTCAATTTTTGAAATGGCGCTTTCTATGGAGGATGCGCTGATATCTTTGCCCTGCAGCATAACAGCATTCACCGGATCTTTGATCCCTTGATCGGACCCTGGTGCAGCAAAGTGTATGGTGCGCCATTTGCTCATATCTGCAAAAACGACCGGTACGTGATTGTATGTTTCGTTGTGGACAAAACCGGCGATCTTCATCTGCTCCGGCGAACCTTCCAGCGTTAGTGTGTCGCCGAGCTTGTAGCCCTTATCCTTTAACGTGTCATTGACGATGACTTCATCCGGTTTATCTGCACTTAGCGGATTTCCCTCTACAATTTTCGGTTCCAAAAAGCTGCCCGGCTCGATCCCCAAAATAGTAATGTCGACCTTCTCATCATCCGCGGAAGCCGCCTCCTTAAGGATGGTCGCTATCGAGCCGCCCATCGGGGCTGCAGCGGTGACACCCTGCTGCTGCTCCAGCTCCTTCACTAGCGATTCGCTAAGCATCGACCGGCTCATGGAAGCTCTGGAGCCCTTCTCAAAAGTGACGAAATCAGCTTTCATATTTTTGAAGGAAGCCGCGCTTAGCGTGGACAGGCCATTGCCTAGTCCGGACAAAATAAATACGAGCCATGCAATAAGAACGGTAATGATCCCGATCATCAGAAAACGAAATTTACCATGCTTTAGTTCTTTTAATGCAAGAAACAAGGCGATTCACTCCTCTACGAGTTACATAAATGTTAAATAGTCACGTCTGACTAATGAGAAAAATATACACCACTTTTTTCATATAGTCAAATATGACTATTCTCATTATGACTAGGTGATTAAAGTAAAAGCTCTCCCTACGCAGGTAACCAAATTATGGCTTCGCCTTTTCCTCAGGTTGGACTTTCAACAACTGGATTATGCATTCTGCTAGGCACGCATAATAGAAAAGACGAGAAAAGGTACACCCCGGCAATAACACCGAATTAATGCGGCTGTACGTGTTATTCTCGCCTTTTCCTATGATCCATACTGACACGGTAATATGTTCATATAACATAGTCTTAGTGACAAGGATGTGGTATTTTTTTCCTTTACATATATAGTAATTTAATTTATTATATGGTATTAATATAATCTGGTGTAATATAATATATTTCAAGGAGGATTTATCTATGAAAGGTCGTTTTAAAGCATTGCTTCTGGCACCAATCATGCTATTTTCGATTACTGGCTCAGCCTTTGCAGAAGATGCGATAATTTCCAACAACGGCGAAAGAATGCCTTTAAGTGCTAATGTCCGCATTTCTGAGGGCTTAAAAAATTCTGCACCGCCAGTTATCTTACCAAATCAATTGACTGTTGTTTCTGAGAACATAGGGATTTTAAATTTACAAAAAAACATTACAGTTTCAAGAGACTTCGCTGCAAATGAGACTATTCCCTCATCAATTATCTATTCTGAGGACAACGGATCTCAAGGCAGATGGGGAGGAACTCTATCAAGAACAAACGATCCTGCGCCTGTACCACTTGCAGGCGGGGGACTTAGAGTTTATTACAAAGGTACCGTTTATAAGGATATAAACTAAAAAAATCTGCTCATACGCTTCGGCTTGCTTTCAGGCAGGTTGCGAAGCAGATTCTTGTCTTTCACCAAATGGATAATGCGTTCTTCTAAAACACGTAAAACAAAGAGGCTGCCTCAAAAGTAGTGACTCGAGACAGCCTCTATTCGATATGGTGACCATTGATAGCGGACATACAGCTCGAAGGCCTCTATTCTCCATTTTCTTCGCTTACGAATGATTGAAAAAATCCGACTCCACCGTTTGCTCCAGGAAAGCGATCTCTGCCTCAAGCATCGTGATTTTATGCTTAATGGCCAGATTCACTCCCGTTACATTACCGTGCGAAGGCGTTTGCTGCAGCTCAGCAAGCATTTTCTTATCTTTATCCAGCTTCTGGCGCAAGGCAGATCGCGCCTGGTCCCCCGGAAGATGATTAATGAACATAAGCCCGATATCCCCGCGATAATTGACGGTCTCGGCAGAGGACAGGTTATTGATCAGTAATTTATAAAAATACTGTTTTCCCTGTTCGTTGATCGAATACACCTTTCGCGGCGGCCTGTTCCCTTCTTGCTCCGTCTGGACTTCGATATACCCTTGCTGGCTAAGTTTATCTAATGTCGCATACGCGGTCGGCTTCTTCATATCTGTAACCGTGCTTAGATTTCTCTCGATAAATTCGTTGATTTGATAGCCATGCTGGCTTTGCGCCATCAGCAAACCGAGCAAAATGAGCGATCGATGCTCCATACCTACAGGCCTCCTTTCTGAACTTCATTATAGCGAATCAAGATATAGAGCGCCAGCAGAAACAGCTACTCCTGGAATACGGACTGGCATACACTATTTCGCAGATTGCTTACGAATGCCCGCTTTACGAAACCCTTGATAAGCGTCTACAACCGCCCCAATCAGAAAAGCAATGACCACCACCCAAAAGAACGAATAGGATGATAGGCTGCCATCGGATAAGCTAGTCAGGCCGAAAATGTCCTCCATTTTTCTCAAAAATACCGGGGAGAACAGTTGTGGATGGCTGATCATCTCTGCTAACAGCACTAAAGTTACGCCGTGAGTCGCCGCATTAAGCACCGCAATCGGAAAGTTCCATTTGCCGACGATCCACTTGTATACCCCTAGAGCAACGCCAAGAGCCAGGATCAACACGATAGATGGCCAATAAGAGAGCAGAACATCCTGATTAAAAACAGGGGCCGTTAGCTTTAATCCGGCTCCTCCGTTCTCATAAATCCCAAGCAGCCGGTCGGCATTAAAATATACGCAGCCGAAAATGGCCGTCCACAGCAGGCCGTAGAACACCTCTTTTTTAGGAATAACCTTTTCCTTAGGAATGTAGCGAACATTTTTCAAATCGTCCGGTGTCCATTCTTTCCGGCTGCCCTTGGCAGACGCTAGACCTCCTGAACCACTGCGCTCCAGAATAACAACCACAAGCGTGATCCAGAACACACTTTGGACTCCGGCCTCCACCATCCCCCATACGGCCTTTTCGACTAAAGCTGTGAGGTTCGTAACATTCACCGGATTTCCGGAATAAGACAAAAGCTGGTCAGCTATCAATGATATCAAAGTAACCGCTGCGACAATCGGCAAAATGATCTTCAAGAGCTGGATGTAATAAGCATAATAGCGCGGCCCGATCAGGTACATCGGCTGATCCTTGTACTCGCTTGCGAGGACAGCCGGATCCCCCAGCTTCGTCAAAGCTTGCTTCACTTCCTCCTCCCCATAACCATCCGGAAGCATATCCTCAATCGTCGACCGCAGTTCCAAAGCGATATCGTCTCGGCTCCGCTCCGGCAATCTTCGTACGACTTCCTCAATGTACAGCTCAATCAGATTCATCGTTTCTCTCTCCCTTTAACAATGTGGACAGCTCCTGGGAGGTCTTCTCCCACTCCAGCTTCAACTGTTCAAAAATGTCCAGACCATAGCTGCTCAGCACGTAATACCTGCGCGGCCTGCTCTCCGACGTATCCCAGCTGCTCGTGACCAGTTCCTGCTTCTCCAGTCGGCGCAATAACGGATACAACGTACTTTGATCTATCGTAATCCCTGATTTTTCGAGCAACTGGACCAGGGAATATCCATACTGAGGCGTTCTCAGCTGGCTCAATACCGCTAATGTCAGCGTTCCTCTCCGAAGCTCCGTAATTAAGGAATTCAGTAAAGGATTCATCCTTTCACCTCTCTGTTGGTATACTGTGTGTCGTACACCATGCTTTATACTATGCATCATACACTATTGTTGTCACAACAGCAAATTGAATTTTCAAGTATACGAAAAAAAAGACAGCCGTCAGACTGTCTTCTTCCGTTTTATGAAGGTTATAAGTGCTGAAAGCATCGTCGGTACTTGCGTTTACCGCGCTTTTTGCCCGCCGTAATTGTTCGATAAGCCTTTACCTATCGGTTGGCCTCCCACCAGCGCAGATATGGATAAGGGTCAATTGCTTTCCATGGCGCAGGGCTTGTCTGATAAATTCCAAAGTGCAGATGAGGTACGAATTTGCCGGATGTGCCTACCGGACCATAACCGGTGCTGCCGACATAGCCGATCAGTTGGCCTTTTGTCACTTTGCTGCCTGTGCCGATGCCGCTCGCATACCCCGCAAGATGCGCATAATAAAAGGTGGTAGAATCATCGGTGCGAACGGTAAGCCGCCAGCCGCCCAGTTCACTCCAGCCATAGTTGATCACCTGACCATCTGCCGCGCTATATATTTTCGTCCATTCCTCGGCGAAAATATCGACGCCTTCATGCGACCGCTGCGCTGAGCCGCTGGCGGCCCAATCCCGCCCTTCCCCAAAGTTGTTGACGAGCGGACTGTACGTGCCCTTTGCTAACGGGAACAAAGCGTCTACATAACGCGACGGTTGGGTCACCGCCGCATCCGGAGTAGACTGTACCCCGGCTGGAAGCAGAATCTGCAAACCCGTCCATATGTTATTCGGATTTGATAACTGCGGATTTGCTTGAATGAGGGCGTCTAATGAGCAGTTTAATTTTTGGCTGATCAACCACAACGTTTCTTCGTTCTGGACGGTGTATGTGGTTGGTCCCGGCACCTGCAGTATTTGACCGGGATAAATAGCATCACTTGATAGCTGATTCATTGTTTTCAGTTGTGTGGTAGTGAACTGATACGCAGTTGCGATTTTCCATAGTGAATCACCTGACTTCACGGTGTAGCTAGCCGCGTGGGAAGCGCTACCAAAAAGCAGTGTGCCTGTAATCGCCACCGCAAGCCCCAGCGTCCATTTCCTTTTAATCATCGAAGTTCAACCCCTATGCTGTTTGATGATGGACTGACTCCATGGTACCTAAAAAACAGCAAGAGTTTAAGCGGTGGATTTTGGAAATAGATTCATGTGTAAAAAAATATTGGATAAAATTTTAGATAAAATACCGGCATATGTATTTCACATGCATAAAACAGGAAATATTGCCCACCTTAAGCAGTGAATTTCCTGCAGGGAGGGTCCCATGGATTTAGCGTGGATATGGAAATCGGCTTTGCTGGTCCGACTCAGGTCGACCCTGAATTACAATAAAAGATGAACCGGAGGAGATCCGGATGAGGAGGCAGCATGTCATGAGCAAAAGAATGAATCTGCTGATGTTCAGCGGAGATTACGATAAAGCGATGGCCGGGCTGATCCTAGCCAATACCGCACGGGAGATCGATGTGGAGGTTACGATGTTCTTTGCCTTCTGGGGGCTCTTCCTCGTGCGCGATCCCGACAAAATGACACTGGATGACAAATCGTTATACGAGAAAATTATGAGCCTGATGACCCCAAAGGGACCAGAGGAGCTGCCGTTGTCCAAGATGAATTTTAGTGGTCTCGGCAAGCTGATGCTGACAGAGATGATTGAAGACAACGAAGCGCCCAAGCTGATCCATTTCCTAAAGGGAGCGCAAAAGAAAAACGTCAAATTTTACGGCTGCAAGCTTTCCGTAGACATTATGGGCTTTAAGCCGGAAGAGTTCATTCCGGAGCTGGAAATCGTCGACGCCAAAACATATTTGCGTGATGCGCTGGAATCCGATATTCAGCTGTTTATTTAAAAATAAATCAGCTTCCAGGGGCCTCTGCCCCTAGCCTGCTGCCGGCGATTTTCGATTTACAAGCAGGTAAATAAAATAAGGGGCGCCGATTAAGGCGGTTATTAAGCCGGCCGGGATTTCTACCGGCGGAAGAATAATCCGTCCGAGCAGATCGGCCACCGTGACGAGCAGGGCGCCCATGAGCGCCGATACCGGCAGGAACAGGCGGCTGTCCGAGCCGCCGACGAGCAGCCGCGCGGCATGCGGGACGACCAGGCCGACGAAGCCGATGGTGCCGGCCACGGCAACGGAGCTCGCAGCTAGGCCGACGGCCGCCCCGAGGAGCAGCAGCCGAACGGCGTGAACGCGCAGGCCTAAGCCGCTTACGGTCTCTTCGCTCAACAGCAGCAAATTGATTTTTCTAAAGTTGAACAGCATAACCAGCGCGCCAATCACCGTCCATGGCCAGAGCATCTCAGCGTGCTGCCACGATCTTGCGTATAGGCTCCCTTTCAGCCAGACCAGTGCCTGTGCCGAATCCAGCGCAAACTTGACGATCATGAAGGTGATTAACGCATGCAGGCCGGCGGAAATCGCAACGCCCGCTAACGCCAGGCGTTCAGGCTTTATACCTCCTGGCCCCGCCGAAGCGGCATATACGATGAAGCCTGCCACAACAGCTCCGGCAAATGCCGCGACCGGTAACAGGAGCGGAGGGGAGCTGGGAAATAGCAGCAGCATAATCACTGCCGCTAGTCCACCCCCGGCAGATACCCCTACAATGTCGGGCGCCGCTAGCGGGTTACGCGTTACGCTTTGCAGTACCGAGCCTGACAAAGCCATGTTGATTCCTACTAGCACGGCAATGACAAGTCGCGGCAAACGATACTTGAATACAATCCCCTTCCCCTCCATAATGCCACTCAGCATCTCGGAAAAGGAAGTGGACACGGCCCCGAGGCGGAGGCTCAGCAGTGCAGCAGCCGCCAATAGAGAAAGGCCAGCTAGCATGATGAGCGTAAATCTAATCCTTTTGTTCATTTCACATCCCCTTTCTTGCTGCGGAGCAGATAGACGAAGAACGGGGTGCCAAGAAGCGCCGTAATAATTCCTACCGGAATATCAGCCGGGTAGGTGATCCACTGCGAGGCAAAATCCGCGAGCACAAGCAGATTCGCTCCCAGCAGCGCCGAAAAAGGCAGTAGAATCCGGTAGTCATGGCCAACGAGCCTGCGAGCCATATGCGGAACCATTAACCCGATAAAGCCTATGGGGCCAGCTACCGCCACCGCGCTACCGGTGAGCACTACGATCAAAACAGAAAGATACCTGCGGATTCGAAGCGTGTTCATCCCGAGGCCCTGCGCTGTCTCCTCCCCGAGAACAAGTACATTCATCCGCTGGGCCAGTGCAAAGGAGCAGACCAGCGCCACCAGCACAGGGATCAATATGATACGGATGTCATCCCAATTCGAGCCTGACAGCTTTCCGGCCATCCAATACAAAATTTCCGTCAGCTTGTTTTCATGCAGTAGAATGGTACCCGTTGTTAGCGCCCCTAGAAACAAGCTTACTGCAGACCCCGCCAAAACAATCCGATAAGGCGAATACCCGCTGCGAAACGCCAGTACATAAATCAGGCTTCCTCCTGCCGCTGCGCCAAGGAAAGCTGCTCCTAAAATCAGCCATGAAGCATTTTGCTCTCCGAACAGCACCAAGGCGATCACCACAAAACAAGAGGCCCCTTGATTAACCCCCAAAATCTCCGGATCAGACAGCGGGTTGCGCGTCATTCCTTGCAGTAAAGCCCCCGCAGCGGCAAGCCCGGCTCCTAACAGCACAGCGAGCAGCACGCGCGGGACGCGAACATGCCAGACCGTATAGCTTACCGCATCATTGGACTGGGTGGCAAAGACCTCAGCCAGATGTCGCAAGGAAATGCCTTTTACTTGAAAAAGGGCTGAAGCCGCCCCAAATATGATCAATAGCAGCAAAAAGAAGCAGAAATAAAAAACAGAAGAAACAAACGGGGTCTTAACCCGTTTGTCCCTTAATGGCGCCATATGCAAGCTTGCTCACTCCTTACTTTTGGGCAGACTTGCCGGTCAGCTGCGAAATCGCCTCATCCAAAATTTTGTTTGCCGCAATCGGCCCGCGTCCGCGCGACCAAATATTCCGGTCCACGCGGATCATATGCTGATTTTTTACCGATGTCATCTGTTTAAACAACGGGTTGTCTTTATATTTATCCAGCTCGTCTCCATAGATGAAAATGTAGTCCGGATTAATTTCGCTCAGTCGCTCAAGCGTCATGTTAACGACCTCGCCCTTCCCCTCAACCTCCGACTTTTCCCCCTGGAGCGGATAATCCACTCCGATGTCGGTTAAGAGAGAGCCGACAAACGAATCCTTCAGCCATACCGCAAACTCGTCGTCAAAGAGGCCGACAACAAGCACTTTTGGATTGCCTGTAATCTGCTGCTTAGCCTCGGCAACTTTTTTCTCCAGATCAGCCCGAATTTTTGCAGCCTCCTCTTCTTTGCCGACCGCTTTTGCGATCAGATCCATGTTGCTGAGGATTTCTTCATAGCTGTTATCGTCTAAAGCAATGGTGGACGTAATCGCCTGCAGTTCATTCTTGATCATGTTGTGGCGGTCCTGGCTGGCCAGAATCAAATCCGGGCCTACCGATTCAATCACTTCCAGGTTAGGCGCCTTGCGCTCGCCCACGTCCACTACGTCCGACGTGATTTGGTCCTGCAAATATTCCGGGATTCTCGACTCGCTGACCCCGGCGTTTCCAACCGGCATTACACCTAAGGCAACCATTGTATCAATAAATGAAAAGTCTAGCGTCACTACTTTTTTGGCTGGTTCAGAGAGCTCGGTCTCACCCCATGCATGTGTGAATTTCAAAGCCCCCGCCGGGTTCGCCGCTTGCCCCGATCCTTCGCTCGAAGTCTGAGTTGAAGATTGCACCGCCGCCTCTTTCGCCGAGTTATCCTTCGCTTCTCCCCCGCAGCCGGCCAACATCCCCAGCGTAAGTAAGGACGCAAATACGAGCCCGATCCATTTATTTCTGAGCATAAAAATAGATTCCCCTTTGTCTCTTTTTTGTTTGATATTGATTATCATTTTCATTAATATAATATCAAAATTTTAAGTGATGTCTACTCTTTTTTAGTGGAAATTCCTTTAACCCTTCTGGGCGGATGTGCGTATTCTAAATCGACTAGGAAAGCCGCACCGCGTTGTGTTTATTTACTTTCCCACGCCGTTTCCGTCAACACGAATGGAGCTAAATGTAAAAAGTTCAGCTAATTATGCCAATGTGTCAAAAGGGGAGAATCAACATGCTGGAAGCTGTCATCGGCAGCAGTACGTATGTACTGTCTACTTCTGACGAGGAAGAGGAATATTTCAAGGGATACCGGGATAATACGATCGGATACGAGCAAACATTTGAATCTCCTTATGGAATAAAAAAGCTGCTCTATGCCGACTGGGCGGCGAGCGGTCGCCTGTACCGTCCTATTGAAGCAAAGCTTGCTGGTGAGTTCGGGCCTTTTGTTGGAAATACCCACTCCCATTCCAATATGACAGGCACCACGATGACCGATGCTTATGAAGAGGCCAAAAGGATTATCAAAAAGCACGTCAATGCAGGCCCGGAGGACATTCTGCTGTTTGCCGGAACCGGCATGACGGGCGCGGTGAACAAGCTCCAGCGGCTGCTGGGGTTAAAGGTTCCGGATAAATTTAAAGCTGCCTGCCGAATGGCAGACGCTGATCGGCCGGTTATTTTCGTCACCCATATGGAGCATCACTCCAACCAAATTTCCTGGGCGGAAACGATTGGCGATGTCGTATGCATCCCTCCGGGGAGAGACAGCTCCGTCGACCCGGAAAACCTGGAGCGGATGCTGCGTCTATTCCGCCAACGCAGGCAGAAAATCGGCGCCTTCACAGCCTGCTCCAACGTCACGGGTTTCCGTACGCCCTACCACCGGCTGGCCCGCAAAATGCATGAGCATGGCGGCATCGCCGTTGTTGATTTTTCCGCCAACGCTCCTTATGCGGATATAGATATGCACCCCGGATCACCACTCGAAAGTCTCGACGCCATCCTGTTCTCCCCGCACAAATGCCTTGGTGGTCCCGGCACGAGCGGTGTGCTTGTGCTAAATGCTGCGCTCTGCGTCAATTCAGTCCCCGATCAACCCGGCGGCGGCACAGTATCGTGGACGAATCCCTGGGGCGATTACCGGTATTGGGCCAATGCCGAGGCAAGGGAGGAGGGCGGAACGCCCGGCGTGATGCAGGCCATCCGCACCGCGCTTTGCCTGAAGCTCAAGGAGCGGATGGGCACCGCCCGAATGCAGCGACGAGAGCAGAGGCTGACAGACTTGCTGCTGCGGGAGCTAGAGTCGGTGCCAGGGGTCCGCATTCTAGGTGGGTCCAGCCGAGAACGGCTCGGGATCGTATCTTTTACAGCCGAATCCGTCCATTACAATCTGATGGTAAAGCTGCTGAACGACCGCTTCGGTATTCAGGCACGAGGCGGCTGCTCCTGCGCCGGACCGTACGGGCATTTTTTGCTGGGCATTGGCAAGGGGGACTCCGAGAAAATCGCCAAACAGATAGAAACGGGTGATATGTCGGCTAAACCAGGTTGGGTACGTCTCTCCCTGCATCCCATGATGACGGACCGTGAAATCACCTATATTGGGGCTGCTGTCAGATCTATTATGGACAATATTGCCCTATGGAAACAGGACTACATATACGAGCCTAAATGCAACGAGTGGTCCCATCTTGGCAAAAAAAAGCCACTCGCTTTGTGCGAATGGTTTGAGTTCGAGCGTTAAAGACTGCGAAAATGATAATCATCACATCGTAATACCTTCTCTTTTACCGGATCTCAGCACCAAGGTTCGTTGCATTTCCGGCAGGCCGTACTGACGTTTTATTAGCCAAATATACGCCCCCGAGGATGAACACAAGCCCGGCGAGGAGACGCCAGCTGACTGGCTCATTTAGCAGCGTGAAGCCCCAGATGATCGCCGTGGCCGGGACCAGATAAGTAACCGTCGTGGCTAACTGCGGACTGCCTTTTTGCACCAAAAAATAGAACAAAATGTAGGCGATCCCCGAACCAAAAACCCCAAGCCCAATCAGTGCCCCTAAGGTTGGTAGCGAGGCAAGTGGAGTCAAGGAAACTCCCTCCGTCGAAAAAGCCATGATCCCGCTGCCTATCATAGCGCTAATTAGCGTGCCGAAGGTGATTTGGTACATCGACAGCCCGCTGCCAAGCCGCTTCGACCAATGCGAGCCGACCGCATAGCACAATGTCGCCGAAAGCATGCAGGCAAAACCGAGCAAATCGACCGAAACGATGGACGACGGATTTACGCCGAGCAGTACGATAATGCCGATGAAGGCAATGCCCATGCCGAACCACTGCCTTTTTACCACCGCCGAGCGAAAAAACAGCACCCCGACGATCATCGTCCAAAGGGGTGTCGTTGCATTCAGTACCGAAGCCATGCTGCTGGTCAGCCGGGTTTCGCTGAATCCGATAATCGCCCAAGGGATGGCGGTATTGACCAAGGCCATCAGCGCCATCGGGAGCCACGGGATGCTGCGGAGCTGGAATGGTTTCTTAAGAGCGAGCATGATCACCACGAGGGTGACAAGCCCAAGCCCCGAACGGAGGAAAGCCACGGTCCAGGGACCGAAATCCTGCAAAAGGATTTTGATAAAGAAAAAGGAGCCTCCCCAAATCAAGCTAAGTAATAGTAATGCCAAGTATAGTTTGCGAGCCATGGTCTTCCCCCTCTTTCTGATTTGGAAAAACGCCTAACGGCGTCCTTTGAGTTGGCATAGACTTCTACATTAGAGGGATGGGAGGGATGGGTATGGGGTTTCACCCGCTGTTAAAGTCGTGTTCTTATGGAATGGATCATGGGGTCAGAACACGACTTTAAAGGCGGGCCGTAAACTTTCCACCCCATACCCATTCCCTCTTCTGTTCTACTTCGAAGACCCCTTCTACTTCCTTTTGCTCAAAGTGGATCGTTCCCCTTCGAGTTGCTCCTACCCATCTTCCTCTTTTCCATCACCCTTCAGGACATCCGTTATACGGTCATATCTCCTTCATATGCTGACAATTTGCATACATGTAAGAGAACCACTTCGTGGCTCCCCAAAATATTTCAAATAAAAGCCCCTAATCCTGTCTGTACAGTTCAGTTTGGACACTGCAGCTGTAGGATTAGGGGCCAAAATGGTCTGTTTATGCTATCAGTCTATGCGAAGCTCGCCATCATAAGAGGTGATGATTTTGTACAGATCCGGCCGGCGGTCGCGGAAGATCCCCCATTCGATCCGCTGCGTCTCCAGTTGGTCCAGATCAAACTCGGCCACGAGCACCGTTTCTTCGGTACGGTTCGCCTCGGCGATCTTGTTGCCCTGCGGTCCCGCGATAAAGGAGGAACCGTAGAACGTGATGCTCGAATCCTCATCCGTCTCCAAGCCGACCCGGTTGGAGGCGATGACCGGCACCAGGTTCTGCGCCGCATGTCCGAGCATGCACATTTGCCAGTGGTCCTTGGAGTCGATGGAGCCGTCCTGCGGCTCGGAGCCGATTGCGGTCGGGTAGAACAGGAGCTCCGCACCCATCAGCGCCATGCAGCGCGCCGCTTCGGGATACCATTGATCCCAGCACACCCCTACTCCGATTTTGGCGTAGCGCGTCTTCCACACTTTAAACCCGGTGTCGCCCGGATTGAAGTAGAACTTCTCCTCATAACCCGGACCGTCGGGAATATGGCTCTTCCGGTACCGGCCGAGCACCTCGCCGTTTGCGTCGATCACGGCCAGCGAGTTGTAGCGGGCGTTGTTCTTTTTTTCATAGAAGCTGATCGGAAGCACCACTTCCAGCTCCTTGGCAACCTGCTGAAAATGCTTGATCGCTGCATTCTCCTCCAGCTCGGTGGCATATACGTAGTAGTCGGATTTTTCCTTCTGGCAAAAATAAGGGGTCTCGAACAGCTCCTGCAGCAAAATAATCTGCGCCCCCTGCTTCGCCGCCTCTCTAACCAGAGCATCGGCTTTGGAAATATTGTCTTCTTTATTGCACGAGCAGCTCATTTGTGTTGCTGCCACTTTAACTTTTCTCATGTTGGTTCGATCCCCCTTTAGTTATATTGGTTTCAAACTGCCGGCATTTGCTGGGTCGTGCAGTGCACATTGCCGCCCTCGCGAATGATCGCCATACCGTCAACCGTGCGTATTTTACGGTCCGGGAACGTTTCGCTCAGCACCTGGATCGCCTTGCGGTCCGTCTCTTCCGCCGCTCCGCCGAACACCGGCAGGATGATGCCGCCGTTGACGAAGTAAAAGTTCAAATAGCTCAGCGTCAGCCGCTGATCCTCAAAGATCGCCTTCGGCGGCTGCTGAATCTTGATGATTTCCAGCTTACGGCCTCGGGCATCGACAGCTTCGCTTAATATGTTGATATTTTCCTGCGTAATCTCATAATTCTCATCGTTCGGATCTTCGCATACCTGGAGAATTACTTTACCTGGCGCCGCAAAGCAGGCCACGTTGTCGACATGACCGTCCGTTTCGTCCCCATGAAGTCCACGTTTCAGCCAAATGATTTCGTCCACGTTCACGAAATTTTTGACGGCGGCTGCGATTTCTTCCCGGCTCATATGCGGGTTGCGGTTTTGGTTGAGCAGGCACTCCTCGGTCGTGAGCAGCGTCCCCTCGCCGTCCGTATGGATGGAGCCGCCCTCCAGCACCAGCGGAGCGGTAAACTGCTTCACTTGATGCGCGCTCAGAATTTGCGGAGCCACCGCATCGTCTAGATCCCAAGGCGAATATTTGCCGCCCCAGGCGTTGAAGCCCCATTTTACCCCGGCCAGCTCCCCCTCGTCACTTATGATAAAGGTAGGGCCGTTGTCGCGAAGCCACGCATCATTATGCTCGATAGGCAGGCATTCGATGCGGTCGCCGGCGTTTGCAAACCGGCCTTGGACCTTGTCCAGATCGTCCGGATTTACGATGACCGTAACCGGTTCGAATTCGGAAATGGCCCGGATAACCCCGGCATACCCCTCGCACACCTCGTTATATTGCTCCGGGTAGCACATCGAGTCCTGCACCGGCCATGAAATAAACGTACGTATATGCTGCGCCCATTCGGCGGGCATTTTATAGCTTAATTGTTTTGGATACATCGTTTCCCCCACACTCATGTCATAGAAATCAATTCCTGCGGATAAACCGCATGAAATCCCATTTTACCATGATATCATATAACAAAAAATATCCGCCCACAATGGAAGTGTTGTCCGGCAAACGGGGCGAATGAGGGGATCAGGGAATTATCATGTATTCCATGCCTATTCCTCTTGGAGTAACTCATCCCATCTACCTCTTGCTACGGTTGCGGTGTAAATTCACACCACTAAATGCATTTAGTGCAGCTATTTTCGGGCAAATTGAGGATTTCCGGATTTTAACTGTAAAACGTGCAACTAAAATGGGCTAAAACGGGAAGAAGAGGCGATTCCCCCCTTTTTAACTGCGCTTTTTACAACTAACTTTCTAAGATTGCCATAATGACAAGGATTAACTGTATAAAATGCAATTACTACGTGCGAAGACTTGAACCTAAGAACGAGATACAACCCTCTTCTACTCCAGAATCTCTATTGCCTGCTCCAAACCCGCAACCATCAAGTCCAGCGTCATGCTTGGGGCACCCTTATGCTCCAAGGCTTGCTCGGGAAGGTAAGGAATATGAACGAAACCGCCCCGCATCTCCTTCCCGCTCACCGCAATATGATGCATCAGCCCGTAAAAAAGCTGGTTGCACACGAAAGTCCCGGCCGAATCGGAAACCGAAGCCGGAATACCGCTGGCGTGGAGCCTTGCGACCATCTGTTTGATCGGCAGCGTGGACCAATAGGCTGTGGGTCCACCCGGCACGACCGGCGTATCCTCCGGTTGATTGCCTTCATTGTCCGCAATACGGGCATCATTCACGTTAATGGCGATTCGCTCAAACGAAATATCGGGGCGACCGCCAGCCTGCCCAAGGCAGATGACAACATCAGGTTCGATCAGCTCCACGGCCTCAATCAAACGATCAACGGACTTGCCGAACACCGTCGGCAGCTCCAGTCCCTCAACCATGTACGGACCGACTGTTCGCTCCTTCAGCCGCTCCATCACCAGAACGGCCGGATTGATTCGCTCTCCTCCAAAAGGCTCGAAGCCGGTCAACAATATTTTTTTCATAAAATTTTCTCCCCCCTCTTGAATAAAAACGAATCCCTGAGCTATACTGTTCACAAATATCCAAACCATGTCTATGAAGAGCATCCAACTCGGAGGCGTTTTCGTCAAGGGGAATCGTGCCGGTACGCGCGAAGCCATTCCCCCTAAGTTAACCGGGTCCGCCCGTTACCGCGGAACAAAGAGGATTGAACAGTCTTAGGCTTGTTCAGTCAATTTGGGTGGCACCGCGAGAATATAAGCGCTCCTCGTCCCAACGGACGAAGGGCGCTTTTTTGTCTTTTTACACCTATTAAAGGAGCGGTGACCATGTTAGACATTAAATGGATTCGGAAAAACGAGGAGCTCGTGCAACATGTAGCAAATCAAAAGGGTATTCCCCTCTCGATCGCGGAGCTTCTGGAGTGGGACGACAAACGGCGGCTGGCCTTGCAAGAAGTGGAGCAGTTGCGACAGGAACGAAACCGGATGACTCAGCAGATCAACACATTCATTCGGGAAAACCAGCAAGAGCTGGCAGAGCGGCAAAAACAGGCGGTACGTGAAGTCAACCGTCGTCTCGACACCTTGGAGCAGGAGCAACGGGAAGCCGAGCAGCGCTATCGCGAGCTGATGATGCTGGTTCCAAATCAGGTGTCGCCGGATACGCCGGAGGGGCGCTCGGATCAGGACAATGTGGAGATCAAGCGAGTCGGCGAACCGAGGGCATTTGATTTCGCACTAAAAGACCACGTCGCTTTAGGCGAGCTGCATCGCATGATCGATATTCCCCGGGGCGTAAAGACGGCGGGCAGCCGCAGCTACTATTTAACTGGAGTGGGCGTTGCCCTCCACCGGGCCGTGCAGCAGCTGGCCATAGACCTGCTCGTGAGCCGGGGCTTCCAGCTGCTGGAGGTGCCGCTCATGGTGCGTACGACGGCCATGTACAATACCGGTTTTTTCCCGATTGGGGAGGATCAAACCTATCGGTTGACGGAAGAGGACCAGTGGCTGGTCGGCACCTCCGAGGTGCCGCTCGTGTCGTATTACGATCACGAGATCGTCGATGTAACTAAGCCGATTAAGCTTGCGGCGGCTTCGGTTTGCTTCCGGAATGAAGTAGGCTCGGCGGGCCGGGATGTGCACGGGTTGTACCGGGTGCATCAGTTTGCCAAAGTTGAACAGGTCATTCTCTGTGAAAACAGCCTGGACACCTCGGAGACTATGTTTCAGGAAATTACGAAAAATGCCGAGGAGCTTTTGCAGCAGTTGGAGCTGCCTTACCGGGTCATGAACGTTTGTACGGGCGACATGTCCCAAAAGACGTACAAACAGTGGGACATCGAGACGTGGATGCCGAGCCGGCAGGCATACGGAGAAACTCATTCGTCGTCGCAGCTGCTCGATTTTCAGGCCCGGCGTTCCCAGATCCGGTTCCGCGATGCCGCAGGCAGCTTGCAGTACTGTTACACGCTGAACAATACGGCGGTGGCCTCGCCGCGCATCCTGATTCCACTCTTGGAAAATCACCAGCAAGAAGATGGCTCGATTCGCATTCCAGAGGCCCTGCAGAAATATATGAACGGGCTGGATATCATCCGGGCGGAATAGCCCGCCGGAAAAATTTGGCACACAACAAATCAACTTTACTATCGTCCAACTATATGAAAATACATCCAGAAATCAGGTGATCGTTGTGACGATACGCAAACGTGTAATTGCTGGATTGCTGGCAGCTTCGCTGCTGCCTTCCGCCGCTCCGTATGCGGGAGCGGAAGAAGCTGCGGGGTCAAGCGGGCAGCCAGTTCCGGCTGTCGGCAGCCAAACCGAGCCGGTTGTCTACAGAGCCGGTAGCAGCGGCAACGGCAATGCTAGCAGCACCAGTGCCAGTAGCAGCGCAAGCCCCAATGTCGGCAGCACCGACAGCACCATCGCCGTCTACTTGGACGGTAAGCTGCTGCAGCCCGAGACGGAGCCGCTGAACGTGAGCGGCACCGTGCTCGTACCGATGCGGGGCTTGTTTGAGGCCTTGGGCGCCAAGCTGTCCTGGAACCGGGACAGCAAAACCGTAACGGCCGCCAAGGCTGGCACCACGCTCATTTACCGCATCGGCGAGCCTTCCGCGCAGCTGAACGGACAAGCGCTGCCGCTCAGTGTACCCGGCCAAATTGTGGGCGGGTACACGATGGTGCCGCTGCGCTTTGTCAGCGAAGCGCTGGGAAGCAGCGTGGACTGGGACGCCGCCGCAAAAACGGTGCGGATCACTTCGGAGCTGAAATATGAGACGACTGTCAAGTGGGGCGTGAACCTTCGCAGCGCGCCGAATGCCTCCGCAGACAGCGTCACCAAGGACATGCTTCCCACCGGGGAGAAAGTGCACGTCGTCCGTGAGGCCGGACCCTTGTGGCTGGAGGTACGCACCCGCGACCGGCACAGTGGCTATATTTCTGCAAAGCCGAAATATACCGACTATTCAAGCCCCTCGCTGATTGCGCTGCAGGCGGACGAGCTCATCGCCTACGGAAAAAAATACTTAGGCGCTCCGTACGAATTTGGTGCTTCTCCGGATCAGACAGATACGTTCGACTGCTCCTCCTTTGTCCAGCGTGTCTTTCAGGATACGCTCGCCATAGAGCTTCCTCGCGTCTCCTACGATCAAGCCAAGGAGGGCACGGAAGTCAAAATTGAAGACCTGCGCAAAGGAGATTTGCTCTTTTTCAGCGCACGAGGGCTAGACATCGGACATGTCGGGATTTACGCAGGCAACAACGAAATCCTGCACACGTACTCCAAGAATCAAGGCGTTCATATCGAGCCATTCACCGCCTCTTGGCGAGAACGATTTGTGACTGCTCGGCGAGTATTTTAGAGCGTAGTCCTGCTTACAGGGCTATTTTCCCTGAAACCTACGAATAGCATAAGCTTTTTGCTGCTTTTTGCCGAAATATAATATATAGAAGTAAATGCAGCAAGGAGGTGAATCCCTGTGCGGGCAAGGTGAACCCTTGTCAGGCGTAGGGTAAGATATGTGGGACTGGCTAAAAACATCCAAGACAACGCATGGCAAACCAGAAACGAAGGCCGAACCCGACAAAAGCACCGAACCCGTTCCGGCTGAAACCCCTGAGCTCAAAATCATTATTATCACAGGCACCAGCGGTTCGGGACGCAAGGCTACAGCCAAGAAGTTAAGCACGGATCTCGGAATTCCTTACGTGCTATCGTACACCACGCGTGCCAAACGCCCGAATGAGCAGGACGGAGAGCATTATCACTTCGTTTCGACTGATGAATTTCAGGCTATGGCAGGCCGGGATGAATTTTACGAAGCAGTGACCCTGGAGCGAGGCCGTTATGGCGTCTCGAAAAATGAGCTGAATCAGGCGCTGGAGAAGCGGAAGGCTGCGATCATCGTCGTGAACTGGGATGGGGTGCAAACGTTCCGCAGAGAGTTCGGACAAGGAGCGATTCGGATCTTCCTCTACGTTACCAAGGATGATATCCGGCTGCGCCAGGAGCGGGAAGCCGCACCGCCAGAAGTGCTGGAGGAGTATTTGCGAAACTACCCGGACCAGGTGATTCACAAGAAAGAATCGGATTACCTTCTGCAAAACATTGAACCATCCGTAACAGTGGACAAAATCAAAGCGTTCTTGCATGATAAACTATAGAGTGCCTAAAAGGGACTTCCGGTTCGCCGGAGGCCTTTTTAGTTTTTAATAATTTTATAGGGAGGCCTACATATGAACATCAGACCGGCTGTTATGGAGGATGCATTGCCGTCAGCCCGGCTGCTGTATGATGCACTGCATGATATCGCCCATCAGCTAACGGGGCAGGAAAGCAAAGAGGATGCAATTCGCGGTATGGCTGAGTTTTTTGAAAAAAAAGAAATCCGGCTTGGTTATCCGCAAGCCTTGGTCAGCGAGATCGATGGCAAGGTTGCGGGGGTTATCGTTACTTATGCGGGGAACGAAGCAGAGCAGCTCGATCGGCCAATCGTGGAACGCCTTCGGGAAATGAAACACGACCCATCCATCACACTCGATAAGGAAGCCGATGAGGATGAGTTCTACATCGATACCTTATCCGTTTCGCCCGAGTACGGCGGACAAGGAATCGGCTCCGCCCTGATGAAGGCAGCGGAGGAACGTGCAAAGCAGCGCGGTTTTCACAAAATCGCACTGGCCGTCGTAACAGGGAACGACCGGGCATACTGCCTCTATTTGCGAAGGGGTTTTCAGGTGGATAAAGAAATCATGATTAACGGGCATGTTTATTATCATATGGTTAAAGCCTTATAGGTCATTTGTCCATTTCGCGGCGGCGGGGCGAACGTATAATAGGTACGAAATCACGAATGAAGAGGTGATCCCCCCGCCCATGAAATACAGCGTCATTATCCCTGCTTACAACAGATCGCAGCAGTTAATGCTCACCTTAGCGGCGTTTGAGAAACAAACGTATCCCATGGATCAATTTGAGGTGGTTGTGGTAAACGACGGCTCCACCGACGATACGCTGGAAAAATTGCAGCAATACCAAGCTCCATACCGACTGGCCATCGTGAACTTGGCACAAACGAGCGGAAGGTCAGCAGCACGAAATCGGGGTGTTGCTGAAGCAAACGGGGAATACATTATTTTTTGCGACCCGGACTTTCTTGTATCTCCCCACTTTATTCACGTGCACGATTCATATCATCGGCAGCACCCGAAAGCCGTCGTATCCGGCGTCCCCTACCTGTTTATGAACGCTTATACGCAGCTGCATCCCGACTTCTCCGAAGAAGAGAAAATGGCTATGTCTGGAGTGCTCATCCCCGCCGGCTTGTGGAGCGAGCATTTCTTGCACACGAATGAACGGATTGAAATCGTCACTCGGGAAGATATCCTGAATGAGACTGATCGGCTGTCAAAGGTAATCGCTCCTTGGGAGCCCGTAGAGTCCCACTATGCCCAGTTTTCTACTACGGATGTGGCCCCTTGGCTTATGGCAATTACCCGCAATTTATCCCTGTCGAAACAACTGTTTGATCGAGTCGGCGGCTTCAACGAAACCTTTCAAAAGCATGGGCTGGAGGATTGGGAGCTAGGCTACCGCCTCCATCGATACGGCTGCGCCTTTATTAGCATGAATGAGCCCGTAGGTTATCATCAGGAGCACCCGTCAGGGCACCGAACGGAGGATACCCAAGGGGAAAACATCAGGATTATGTTCAAAACGCACGGTTTTGAGGATCCGGAGCTGTCTTTGTTTGCTGTGATGTCACCTTCCGAGGGCATTGAAGCGTACAAAAATATGTTGCGTATTTTGCAGGCATGGCGTAAGAGCAAACGGGCAGCTTTGCGTTACGCGGCCAAGCGGGTGCGCCGGGCCTGTACACGGAGCGCCAGACTGTTCTACAAAAGTCCCGGCTCTCCTGAATATGAGCGTTTCAAAACTGTACTCAAAGAAGCCTTCACGGCGGCGCATGCTATATACACAGAAACACAGGTCGCTGGCAAAAACCACAGAATAAAAGCTGTCCTTAGCCAAGCATGCCGCAGCTTGATGCCAGTGACTCGGAAATCCGTACCTCGGAGGTCCTTTGCTCGAAGATCCTTTGCTCGAAAGACCTTTACTCGGAGGTCCTCTACTCGCAGGGCTGTTGCCCGGAAGCGCAAAGGACTCCGAACTAGAAAGCGGCTCTCCCGGCGCTGACTTCGATTATGTTTTTTGGGGGGATGAGGCAAATCCCCGTTTTGTCCGGCAGCACCTCCATTACGGGGGTGCTCCTTGGTCAAACTTCATCTCATGAGTAGGTGACCTTCACCTCTCACCTCTACTCTTTCGGTTCCCCGGCCGCTTCCCAGCGCGCTATTTCCTCGCGTACCCGCGGCGCTACTTCAGTTCCGAGCAGCTCAATCGACCGCATGACATCCTCATGAGGCATTGTGCCCAGCGGGCAGTGCAGGAAGAAACGAGTGATGCCTACGTTTTTGCGTAGGTGAATGATTTTTGCGGCTACCGTCTCCGGATCGCCGACGTACAGCGCACCTTCGAAGCTTCGTGCGGCATCGTAGCTGGCGCGATCGTAGTGGCTCCATCCCCGCTCCCGGCCGATGACGTTCATGCTGGCCTGCGTTGACGGAAAAAACTTCTCGACTGCAACGTCGAGCTTATCTGCGATGAACCCATGGGAATGCGAGGCCACTGGCAGCTTCTTGACATCATGGCCCGCCTTGGTCGCCGCTCTCTTATAAAGCTGAACAAGCGCAGCAAACTGAATCGGCCGGCCTCCGATGATCGCCAAAACGAGTGGAAGTCCCCGCATCCCTGCTCGGATCACCGACTCCGTATTTCCACCACTGCCGATCCATACCGGTAATGGCTGCTGAACCGGCCGCGGATATATCCCCAAGTCATGAATAGCCGGTCGGTGCTTGCTGCCTGCCCAGGTCACTTTTTCCGAATCCCTCATTTTAAGCAGCAGCTCCAGCTTCTCATCGAACAGCTCCTCGTAATCATTAAGATCGTATCCAAACAACGGGAAAGACTCGATAAAAGAACCGCGCCCGGCCATAATCTCCGCGCGTCCATTTGAAAGCCCGTCGAGCGTAGCAAAGTCTTGGAAAACCCGAACCGGATCGTCCGAAGATAGTACCGTAACCGCACTGGTCAGCCGAATCCGCTTCGTTTGCGGAGCCGCTGCCGCCAGTACAAGAGCCGGGGAAGATGCCGCATAATCTTTGCGGTGATGCTCACCCACGCCAAATACATCCAGCCCTACCTGATCGGCTAAAACGATCTCCTCAACGACCTCACGCAAGCGCTGGGCATGACTGATAACCTCACCGGTCACTACATCCGGCGTCGTCTCAACAAATGTACTAATTCCAATTTCCATGGGTCGCCCCCCGTTTCTCAAAATTATTGTATCTACAAATTAAAATTTCTTCTTTATGAGGTAAGCATATACTTTTATGTACAATAGCGCAAAAAAGCTAATTATGAATCAACGAGGCGTAGCCGAACGCGCAGATCCATCAGAAGCACTTGAGTCAGTGGACCGGGAAACCATTATCTTTCCGCTCACTTCAGGCATAGCCCCGGAATTCAGCTTCACCTGATCCAGCGCTTTCAGCAGCGAGGAGATAAATTGTTCTGGCGAGCCTTGATAGCTCCCACCGACCAAGTAAAGGTGTAGTATTATTCCATCAACCAACTTCATCGTGATGACTTTCTCACCGCTATACTTGCCAGAATTAAAAATATGGAGACCCATAATATCATTTAATCGAATTTCATATTGTTCCACTTCCGACGAAGTTTTTAATCGAACCATTTTCAATCGATCCGTAGTTATAACAAATACCTTGGAATCGTATGGCGCTCTTGACCAGGAGGTAGAATCCTGATAGAACCCAACTACCATCTCATCCAAGTTAATAAGGCCCCTTTGCTCAAGCTCCAAGAGACTATGACCATCCATGGCAGTATGCTGCTTTATTCTTCGTTTAAGCGTGAACTGGACATAATAAATACCTGCGACCGATGCAGCCGTGGCGTACCAAATTTGATATTCCAGCACCCAGCATACAATAATTGTAAGTAGCATGATACATTGACTTACCGTTAATCGGATTCGCTTTCCCCGAGGGGATAGCCGGTAAAACCAAAACCCTTTCCCAGGGCGGTAGTGGGGGATATTTCCCTCAAGCAGTTTGCCATACGTGATTGTCATGATCAATGCCAGAACTAAAAATAATCCCCCTATAAAAAGCCATACCCATTCTTTTACATAAAAAAGCAGAACCTCAGATGGAATCAGCACGAGAATTATATTCCTACAGGCCTTATATACTGTCCTAGTCTTATCCTTTGCTACGTTTTCCAAAGAGAACACCTCCTTAATCCATAATGGTCATTATATAGCCTACGATCCCAGATAAATGGCCTTAGTCCTTAAATTCATTGGACTAAGGCCATTCCTTAAGTATCAGTCCCTCTAAATTGGGCAGATGGCGTTATATGGGGTCCATTTCACGTTCCTAAAAATCAATTTTTCGTCTGTTCGTTGTGTCAGGGGTTACCATTTGGCCTCTTTCCTGGGCTACCTCTATAGCACCACTCGGCCGACTCTGATCTTGCACTGTATCAGGATAATTTGATGGCGTATAGTTGGCTAAATCAAGATGTCTGATTACGGGACGTGGTGCTCCTTCATTAAAGCTCGGTTCAGCAGGTTTATTGCGCATCGCCTTACCCGTCTGTTCAGGAACTGCTCCGGGATTCATTTTCACTTGATCCAGTGTTTTCAACAACGAGGAAAAGAACTGCTCCGGCGAATCCTGGTTGCTTTCCCCGGCAACATCAAGGTGGATAAGCGTCTGATCATTCATCAACAGCGCGACAAGCTTTCCCCCACCGTGCCTCCCGGTATCCACAAATTTCAGTCCAAAAATATCTCTCAGCCGAATCTCGTAACGCTCTCCTTCCTCTGGGGTGGTCATTCGGATAACAACCAGCCGATCCGGCGTCAATATAAGGATCTTAGCGTTCTCGGGAACCTCCGACCAGGAGAGGAAATCCTTGTACAATGAGATGACCGATTCTTCCGGTTCAATAATGCCTAGCTCCTCCAATTCAAAGAGGCTGGCATCATCCACTTCTGTATGGAGCTGGATTCGGCGCTTTAACATGACCTGAATATAGTAAATACTGAACAGCCCACCAACAGCTGCATACCAGCTATGATGTCCAGACATCCAATAGAGGAGGACGATAAGGAAAAGCGTCCACTGGGTTACCGTGAAATAAACCCTTTTGCTCTGGGGCGACATTCGATAGTACCAATACCCTTTTCCCGGTTGAAAAGGAGCAATCGTCCTCATCAGCATACTACGACTTGAGATTATAGCAAGGATGATCAATGCGTCAAATGCCCCGGTAAACAATGTCCCTGTCCAATCCTTGGTAATCACAAATAGGAGTGTAATCGGAATAAGAATGCACAGTGCGATCCAAAACATGATATATTTTCGTCTAATTTTGTTATACCCCTCGTTATCCATGAAAGAAGCTCCTTTATAAGATAGATATCCAGCCCAGCTTTGTTAGGTAATATTACTTAACGGCTGGTTAGCCGCAGTACCTGTAGTTCGCGATCCTCAACCGTTGCTTGATAGGAAGGCATCCATGTTCTCTGTATCGTTGATCCCTGAGTATCCGCTAATAGCGATTCTAAAACGGATGTTGCATCGGTACAGGAGCGCCCTATAACACCCTGAACCTTCTCCTCAATCATGCCGTCGTCATTTCTGGTGACGGTAACGGACTTGCCGGAAGCACCGAAAGTGAGCACAAATGATACCCCTTCCTCCGTCTTATTCTCACGGACTTCCGCGTACAGCCCTGCTTCCCTGTATTTCTTACAGGCGGCATTCACGGCGCAGCGCAGATAAGCAACTTGAACTTCCGATAAAAGCTGCTCACCGGCAGCATCAAGCTCCTCGCCAGACAACTCGCTGGACTCTACGTTCGGCTGCAGGCCATCTTCCGATTCCATGAAAATGATATTAAGGTCATCTCTAGTCCCTGTTAACAGTTTGCCAAGGGGCTGGCCTCCGATCCCGAGCCGCTTTTGCAGATCAGAACCGAATACGTTCCATGCGACATTTTCCGGGTTCAATCCCATATCCCGCATCGCTCGAAAAAGCAGCCGCTTATCTCTAAAAATCATTTGAAACGTTGTACAGTGGCTCATCTTGGTCCCTCCTTCTACTAAAAATCGATACTCCGTCCGCCAGTTACCTCACTGGCCGAGGCGCTCCCCACGGCTGCAGTCATGACCTGCTCAGGAGTGAGGCTGGCTCGCACAGCGTTTTCCATCGCCCAATTCCGCATATAGCCGATATCTTCCTTTCGCACTCTGCTTAACGGAACGGATTGGAGAATAGCTCTCTCAAAATCAGCGGTTGTAACGTCCTCTTCAGGGTGCACCGCCGAGTTTTTCACAAAAAATGCCTCCAATAACGCCTGATTTACGCACGCCTCAATCTCCGATCCAGTCAGTCGAACACCATCTCCCCAGGTAGATTCACCGGACAGCTTGACCATTTTGCCAATGTCAAATTGATCAGGGTCTCGCTTGATGCGTTTGATATGAATGCGGAATATTTCTTCGCGTTCCTGCTCATTAGGCAGATCGACAAAGAAGATTTCATCGAATCTCCCTTTACGAAGCAGTTCGGGTGGTAGGCTTGCGATATTATTGGCCGTAGCAAAAACAAAAACAGGGCTTTTCTTTTCCTGCATCCACGTTAAAATCGTGCCGAACACTCTTGATGTCGTCCCACCATCCGTCTGGCTGCTGCTCGCTTGTCCGGATAGGGCCTTTTCAATCTCATCAATCCAGAGGATCGAAGGAGAAACGGCCTCGCACATGGCGAGGGCCTGCCGAATGTTGGCTTCCGACGTCCCAACGTACATTCCGAAGACACGCCCAAGATCGAGTCGAAGCAGCGGCATTTTCCAAGCTGCAGCTACACACTTCGCGCTTAAGCTTTTTCCGCAGCCAGGTATCCCGACTAGCAAAACCCCTTTAGGCCAGCCAATCCCGAACTGTTCAGCTTCAGGCGTATAAGCCTGTTTGCGGATCTCCAGCCACTTCTTTAAATTGTCGAGACCTCCAATATCGTTCGTTTCCAGGTTTTCCGTCTCCACGTACTCTAAAATGCCAGCCTTACGAATATTCTGTTTCTTCTCCTCCAAGATGAAGTCAATGTCCTGTCTGGATATCCCTTTATTCTTAACTAATGACTTCGCCAGACAATTTTCAATTTCCGTCTTGGATAGGCCTATCGCCGCTCTTCCTAGTGCGTCTAATGTCGGATCCGAGCAGTCGATGTTCAGTTCCGTTCGATCGGCATACTGTTTAGCAAATTGTGAAATGATGCTCTTTAGCTCGGCAAGATCGGGATAAGGCATATCGATAATCGTTACTTCTTTTTGAAGCTCCACCGGGATATCCGCTAAGGGGCCAACAATAATTGAGTTTGATGGCATTCTCTCCCGAATTTCCTGCGAAAGCTCCTTAAATCGCCGGACATATACAGGCGAACTATTCAAATGAGACTGGAGGTCCAGCCATACGAAAAGGGAGGGCTCCTCTGCAAGCTGCTCTACCTTGGCTATGGCCGTCATCAAATCCACGGTATTCGGATCGATGGCTTGATCATCATTCATGGTCAACCCTTTGGTGCACGACCAAGTGAGCAATCGCTTATTCAGCTTGGCCGCCATACTTTTAAGAAGATCCAGAGCTCTTTCTTCCTCTAACGTATTTATGAGGATAATGCCATAGCGTGCGCGAATGAGGACTTCAAGTTCCTGAAGAAATTCATCTTTAGTCATCGCTTAAACCTACTTTCATGAGATTAGAAAAAATTTCACGCAGCCTCTTGTCCGGATACCCGGATAACCTAAGCGTATCGTCTGACTGAAAGGACACCTCCATACGCCGTTCCGGCGTAAGGGTATCCGGCTTAATCCGATCGGTTACAAGGATAAGCTGCTTGGAATTCCAAATTTCGGACGGATCCGTTCCTTCCACATAAGGTCCGGCGAGTACTGCATCCGCCAGAAGAATCGCTGAACGAGCGGCTGGCGAGGCAAAAATACGCTGTGGGGCGTAGCCGCTGAAGATTAACACCGTTCCGGGATTGACCTGCCTGAATGACCTGATGAGTTCAGATACAGCTTCAGGCTGCTCCAACGGTTCTCCACCAGACAAAGTCAGTCCATCCACATTTAGCTGTCCAAGCTCCCTGCCCAATCGTTCCGGATCGGCCCCTTCGTCCGTAGCCGACATCTTCGAATGGGTACCCGGGTTAAAGCAGCCCGGACAGCCTATGCTGCAGCCCTGCACCCAGACGACAGCCCGGGTACCGGGACCATTAACGAGACTATTCGGGTTAATATCATGAATGTATAACTTACTAGTCACAGCTTCCCTTCCCTCCGATATTCTCCCCCCTCGTTTTGCCCAAAAGCTTTCGTTGGCAGGGAACTAATGGGGGAAATCCACCGAATCGTGATACGTCTGACTATTTCTCCATAATCTAACAAATTTCCTGCTTCCTAATAACTAACTCGTCTATTTGAGTTCTCCCTTTATACGATTGTGATTATGTTTTGGAGTAGTTGAAAAGTTGAAAAAATGAAATAAACACTTGATAGTTTCGTGCAAAACGCACAAATATGACTTTACTCTTTTTCAATGAAAACACATACGACGGGTAATTACTTTTTTTACAAGAGGAGGATTCCGAATTGTCTCAGCTCTCCGAGAAGCAGGCTCAGGAAATTGTCGACAAAATGATGATGGATATTCCCTATAACATCAATATCATGAATGACAACGGCATCATCGTCGGAAGCGGAAAAAGAGCCGATTCATCGACAGCAGATGCGTCGGCGTTATGGTTGGGTGGTAACTCCATTTTACAGAGAGTGGTTTCTTTTTATTTGACTAAATGAAAAAGAGGAAGTCCCTTAGTCATTACGGTGACTTTGGGACACCCTCTTCTTAATCTGTAAATCATATGATATCAGTACTTTACTTTCTTTGTAGACGCACACTGATGATCTGATTCGGAGCATAGGAGAGTTCAATGGTGTCATAATCAAAAGGAACAGGGTTCCCCGCTTTCTCCATCAAATCGCATTCTGTAGCTGACCCGATAAGAAACGGCAGCGTAATCCGAGCCGTTCCATGCGAACCATGCAATTCCGCAAAGCGGATAATCACATCTTTGCTGCCGTCTTCCGCCAGCTTAAAGGCTTGTACCTTTAAGGCAGGCGCACTGCTTTTCAAGAGAGTCCCTTCCTTGATAACCAGCTTCCGTCCGGAATATACAGTTGCCGGAAGATTGAGCTGGTAGGCACTTTCTACCAAACCATCGGCAATGCCGCTTGGACCGTGCGGATAAATAGAATACGTGAAATAATGTGTCCCCAAATCGCTTTCCCGATCAGGGCGAATCGGTGCCTTAAGCAAGCTGAGACGTATAACGTTATCCTCAACATCGCAACCGTATTTGCAATCATTAAGGATAGAAACCCCAAACATGCCTTCCGATAGATCCACCCATTTGTGACAAGGCACTTCAAAACGCGCTTGCTCCCAGGTGGTATTCTTGTTGTTCATCCGCTCCAGCACGCCCGCTGAAGTATCGGTTGAATACACCCGTGCCTTCACATTCACCGGGAACGCTACTTTCAACAATTTCTCCTTCTCGTGCCAATCCATCCACGTTTCGAAGTCGACGCGAGGACTGTTGGCATAGAGTCGAACAATCTGCACTGCCTGGCTCTTGCTGAAAGACTTCTCCATGCGTAGCGCCACAGAGATAGGGCCCTCTTCCACGATGGAGATGTTCGTCCATCCGTCAAAATTGATCTGATGGTTCTTATAGGTTTTGACGATATCCCAAGCATTGTAAATCCCCGGACAGTCCTCAAACATTTGCCACTGGTTTAGCAGCGCCCCCGGCGCGCCTACCTGCTGGTTGTGGACCTTGTCGATCATTTGTACGATATTGCCAGCTTTGTCGAAATGAACAGATACAAATGCATTCTCCAGGCAAGATAAGGAAACCTGAAGTTCAGCAGGCTTTTCCATAATAGCATCGGAAGCCTTGTACTCACCCAAACTGAACCCGTTCAGCTCAAGCTCGGTACAGTATCTTTCAGCGCCTTCGGCCGTCAACTGCTTTTGAACCGGATATACCCGATTGTCTTTGTCCACAATGGACGGTACATTTACGGGTTTATCAAAGAAGGAAACGGTTTGTGTATCGGAAAAAGCGTTCACCGCCACAAAGCTGTTGCTCTCCTGTTCCGTCATGGCATTCAGCGCTTTGGCGTTCAAATCGTAAAACTCCGCATTCATCTCTTTATAGGTCCGTATCGCATCGATGCCTACCGGCGCCGTATGACTGCCTGGGAGAATGTCGTGGAACTGGTTGAACAGGAGCTTCTTCCACGGAATGGAAAGATCCTCCTGGGGGACGACGATCTGATCCGTCAATAGGGCCGCGATGGCCGCGGTGGCTTCCGTCTGCTGTGCCAGATATTCTCCTTTGCGGTTATAGCGCTTCAATTCGCCCTTCGTCGTAAAGGTGCCCCGGTGCATCTCAAGGTACAAATCTCCGTCCCATACCGGGAATTCAGTAGTATCCGTAAAGACAGTATGCAGGTAATCCTTGCCGGTGGTCAGGCGCATTTGCGGAATGCCGCCCATTTGTTGTTCGCGATAATAATATTCCATCATTTCATTGGTAATGCCACTGCCTCCATCGCCGTATCCAAACATTTGCAGGGATTCGTCGCAATAAGACTTGTCCTGGAATGCTTCCCAGCTTCCGATTAACTGATTAGGGTCCATCCAGCTGTTGAAGTGAACTGGCGGCACACAAGCATTGACGGTCGTACCATCCAAGCCCCGCCAGAGAAAATTGTTGTGCGGAAACAGATTAGTATCGTTCCAAGTGGACATTTTATTTGAGACAAAATAATTCACACCGCCCTGTTTCAAAATCTGCGGCATGATCGGGCTGTTGCCAAACACGTCGGGAAGCCAGGCGATGTCGACATCCACGCCAAACTCTTTCAGAAAATAGCTTTTACCGTACATGATCTGCCGCGCCAAACTTTCCGCGGACACCAGATTGCAATCCGGCTCGACATACATGGCACCGACGATTTCCCACCGTCCTTCGGCCACGCGCTGTTTGACTTCCTCAAAAAGCGGCGGGTAATACTTCTGTAGCATTTCATATACCCAGGCCTGGGTATGGGAATATTTAAATTCGGGATATCGGTCCATAAGGCGAAGCTGGATCAATACTGTTCGGGCGTTCTTTTGAATTGTCTGCCCCATTGTCCAGTGGTAGGCCAGATCAAGATGGGAATGGGCCACGCAGGCCAGCTTTCCGTTTTTGCCAAACCGGCTGCTTTGCTCAAAGACCTGAGTTCGGATATATTCCCGTATAGCCGGCGCGGCCTGCCTAAACGCCTCGTTATCCTCGGTTTCGAAAAACGGAAACAGTTTGAGAATTTTCTCCACATGGCTGGTATAGAAGACTTTGGCGCCCTCCTCCATGTAATTTGCATAGGCACTCTGATAAAGCATGTCCAAGTCATATTTCAGGCCCAACATTTCTTCGTCGATCACGACCAGGCAGGGGCGCTTGAATGTCTGTATGCAACCTTTCAAGTTTCTGGCGGTTCCCCTGTCATCATCGGGCTTGGATCTGGTATAACATTCTAGAATCATGTGGTGCTGTTCACCGGCCTTTGCCGCGTCCAGGAAAGCACACCAACTGCGGTTCGGGTCCAGACCGTCTACATAACGTCCGTTATCCGTAATAATGACCTCAGTCGCTGTGTACATGTAAAGATATACTTTTTTCCCATCCAGTTCTTCGGGAATCGTAAAATCACATTGGAACATGCAAGTGACGTCGGGGCCGCCCCATTTATCTCCATCCTGGATCGGATGAAAGTCATCCTCCCAAACGTAAGCATCCGGCTCATACTGGCCGTTGCGTACCTGCCAATTGTCCA
Organism: Paenibacillus puldeungensis; assembly: GCF_042678945.1. Taxonomy (NCBI): domain Bacteria; kingdom Bacillati; phylum Bacillota; class Bacilli; order Caryophanales; family Paenibacillaceae; genus Paenibacillus; species Paenibacillus puldeungensis. The sequence goes on from NZ_JBHTLM010000010.1 coordinate 139,720, forward strand.
AGGGATGAATTTCGCTGAATATCCTTTGATCCACCTGCTCAAAAACAAGCTTGGACCATTTCTGCATGCTGACGCTTCTGCGCTCTACCGCGATGTGTGCCACTGCATATCCTCCGATCTATCTCTATCTGGCGTAGTAAGGAATGTGTTTGTTGATCTTCACGCTGAAGTCCATATCGAACCGCTTAGACACCCGCTCTTTGATCCAATGGTTCAGTTCTGGATCGCAGCATTGGCAAGCGGCGCAATCACCGTAGGCACCCAAAGTAATTGTGCCATCCTTAAAGCCCTCAAATATGATATCTCCGCCGTCCACACGGGTTTTGGGACGGATTTCATTCATGATAATGTCCTCAATCTGTTTAGCGAGCTCCATACAATAACCATCCTCCTGATGTTCTAACTTGTCCCCTTATCCTTTAACCGCACCAGCCGTCATCGCGGAAACAATGAATCTTTGTAAAATAATGAAGATGATCAAGGTCGGGAAGATGCCGATAACTGCGGCAGCCGCCAAATAATGCGTTGTGATGGAATCCGCGGTGGATTGCATATTAACCAATCCAACTGAGATCGGGTACTTGCTTGAATCATTCAAGAGAATGAACGGTACGATAAATTGTGCCCAGCTTTTTACGACAACGAGAATGACGACGGAAACAACACCAGGAACAATCAAAGGAAGAATCGTCATGTACATGGTTTGAAATCTATTACACCCGTCAATCGCAGCCGCTTCGTCCAATTCCTTAGGTACCGTGTCGACATAGCCCTTGATAGACCAGACGGCAAAGGGAAGAGTGATAGCGATATAAACGAAGATCAGGCTTCCGTAATTATTCAACAGACCCAAGCTGCTTAAATATTTATACAAAGGAATGACTACGATCAAGGGGGAAATCATTTGAAAGAACAAAACGGCCAACATAGTCGCTTTTTTCCCTTTGTAATTGAATCTTGAGAAAGCGTAAGCTGCAGGTATACAAAGTAACAAGGTACCTGCCACCGTAGCCAAAACAATCAGTAGCGAGTTTTTCAAATAACCGAAAATGTCTGTCTTCCAAAGGACGTAACGATAGTTGTCAAAATTAAATTGATTCGGCAACAGCTTGGGAGGAGCAGCAAACAGCTCCGGCACCGTTTTAAACGATAAGGATACAAGCCACAGGAATGGCAGCAAGAAAAAGAGGGAAATCAGGATATACACGAAGTATAAGCCTATTGAAGCCTTTATTTTAGCGCTCTTGTTCATTATCCAATCTCCTAACATAGACCGTGTGTATCCGAAAAGGCTTTTCGGATACACACGTCACGGATAAAGTATTCAATTCGTGTTGTCGCCGCTGCGTCTCAGGAACCAGAAATAGAACGCCGCCATCAGTCCGTTGATCAACAGTAGAATCGTTGCGTAAGCCGAGCCTGAGCCCAAATTCATTTTCACGAAAATTTGGTTGTAGGCGGTTAAAGCCAGAACCTCCGTGGAATTACCGGGACCGCCGGAAGTCAGCGACATGATCATATCAAAAGTGTTGAAGGTCATGATAATGTTAAGAATCACATTGATCGATATCACTGACATAATTGAAGGAATGGTCACGTGAATCAATCTTTGCCAGGAAGTCGCTCCATCGATATCGGCCGCTTCCATGATATCCTTGGAAATAGTCTTTAGCCCGGAATAAGAAAGAATCATACTCTGGGCGGTGCCTCTCCAGATGTTAGCTATGATCGTACAAACCAAAGCCGAACCGCCTGCAGTCAGGAATGTAACATTGTTGATGCCGATCGAATGCAATAGGGAGGTCAAAATCCCGGATTCAGATTCGTTCAGGAATATCTTCCAAATTACCCCGATGATAACTCCAGGTATGGCCCATGCTAACAGGGTGACCACCCGCACGAACACTGTGCCGCGAAGTTTAAGCTCTTCTCCCTTTACGATGGCGAGTGCAATCGCAAGCCCCAAAACCGTCTGGCCGACGACGCTGAAGAAGACAAAGACAAAGGTTGTCCACAACGTTTGATAAACCTGTTTGTCGCTAAAAATATCGAGATAAGAGCTGAACGTATAGGAATAATCTTTTCCTGTCAGCGATGCATCGGTGAAGCTGTAGCGAATCACTTCAAAAGCCGGATACACGAAGGTGATGAGCAGCACGATGACCAGCGGAGCAATCCATAAGAACGGTCCGTGCAGCAGGTTGCTTACAGCTCCCTTTTTGGGTTGTTCTGTTGCGGTTTGAAGCATGCGTTTCACTCCCTGATATTACTTGCCTGCTTTTTTTATTACGTTTTGCAAAGCCTCGTCTGCCGTTGCAGCGCCAGTAATAATATCGCCGATGGCAACTTGGAGCTCACCGGAGAGTTTTGTATACTCGGGAACTGGCGGCCGGCTTTGTGCATGATCAAGATACGACTTAAAGCTCTTGTAATATTCGTTATCCGCGAAGAAAGGAGTTTTCTCATAAATGGAACTTCTTGTCGGGAGGAACCCTCCGATTTGGCACCATTCCCCGGCAGCGGAGTCATCTGAGTAGAGGCTGAGGACAAAATCAGCGGCCAGTTTGGCTTTCTCCTTGTCCTTACTAAACACCACATTAGTCCAGCCACCTGCCGAGGATGTGCTGGTGTCGCCAGCATTAATCACGGGCAGTTCGGCAACTCCCCATTTCTTTTCGAAATTTTCCTTACCAATGATTTCCCCGAGCTGAGGGACGGCAGAGCTGGAAGCAATAAACATGCCGAACTTATCGGTGGAAAGATCACCAAACATACTCGATTCCTTTTCAAATTCCACAACTCTTTGCGGCGTTACGCCTTCCTTCAACGTATCCTGGAAGAACTTGAGAAAGTTTAACATTGCGTCTTTTCCCTTACCATCCTTGAAAGCCAAGCTGTTGTCCTCGTTCAGAAGCTTGACCCCCTGGCTCCAGTAGATGCCAAGGTGGTTGTTGACAGCGCCTTCGTTACGCCCTGCAACATAAATGAGGCCAGTCATGCCCTTATTGTCTTCCTGAATTTGCTTAGCCGTGCTTATCAATTCGGCAACGGTTTTTGGAGGGGTTTTAACTAAATCTTTTCTGTAGTACAAAGCGCGAACGTCTGTCGTATACCAATCGCTGAGAATATCCGTACCTTCCCCGCCTGGCTGCATCGTACTACGCATGAAGGGAAAGTAATCGTCGATTGAAATACCCTTCGCGGCGAAGGCGTCGTTCAAAGGCTGCGCGTATTCAGCAACGGTCGGCATCATGAATGAATCCACTGCGGCCACATCTGGTGCGCTTCCTTCACTAAGCTTGAGTTGCAGCTTGGCCATATTGTCGCTCGAATTGCTACTCGTGCTGATCGGCGTAATTTTTACGTTAGGATGTTCTTCGATCCATGCTTTCATTTTCTTGGTAAGGTAATCTACCCGAGCCGGAGAAGTAGCTTCCAGCGACTGGCTCGGATTCGGCTGCCAGGTAATTTCGATTTCAGCGTTTTGGTAGCCGATTAACTGTGGGCTGATCTTCATTGCCCCTTCCGGAACCTTCTTGGTAATATCTCCGGTATTTGTAGCGCTTTCGTTTTTTTGAGTTGCGGATGATGCATTTGTTCCAGCGCTATTACTGTCTTTGGACCCGCACCCGCTGAGCAAAACGGAAAATACCATAACTGCTGCCAATACGCTTGAAAATGTCTTTTTCAAAAAATGTCCCTCCCATTGCTGGTTTTTGGTTTTGTTAAGACGTTTGCATAAACCCCCGTTAGTTTGAATGCACTTTTAAGTGATCGATAAAAACTAACCAAGCAGAGTTACTTCCCCCTTATGTTACCGATTTCAACTCTTTTAACCACGCGTGAGTGAGAGTGCTATCGAATGACTTCGGAAGATAAGTGTGCCTCCGATAGTTAAAATATATCATTCGGCTCTTGCTCCCACATCGTTTGCCTATCCAAATTCAGCGGCATTTTCTACGTGAAAATTGTACTGTAGCACAAGCCCCAGTGCCTCACGTTTATTTCTGCAATTGCTCAAAGGTTAGTAGCAGTTTGATTTTGACCAGATCATTGAATTTCCGGTAGTCCATTTGCAGTAACTGAGATATTTTATCTAGCCGATAAAACAAAGTATTTCGGTGTACATGCAAAAGCGCTGCCGTTTCCTTGACATCCAGATTGCAATCCATAAATGTCCGGAGCGTTTGCTTATAGTCCTCATTCAACTGACCGGACCATTTGTATTTTTGCATAAATTCATTCTGTATCGGCTGCGGTATCGTATCCAAATAAGGAACAATCCCCCACTCATCGATACTCGTTGCTTTTGGCCCCTGCTCGAATTTCTTGCTTAAACGAATGCAGCTGCGGGCCTCATTGTAAGAAGCTTTATATCCCGCCAGACCCGATCGAGGATACCCAACGCCTATATAGTAGCGATATCCCATTTTTTTAATATATTGCTCGATTTTGGCATAAACCGGTTTATGAAGCTGCTCTGCTGCCGGAACAGCAATAAAAAAAGCACCGTCCTCAATATAGGTATAAAACGATTGAAAACTGACAAGCGCCTTAAGCCCGTTCAAAAAGTGGTCCTTCCGCTCATTAATTCTCTGTAGCGCGTCACCGCCCGTCATCTCCTCGGACCATTTCATCTCCTCAATCTCCACTACCATGACGATTCGTTCCTCGTTCAGCTCAATCTGGAGCGAACGGGCCGTCAATTTCAGCTTCTTCTCCCGCAAATCGTGAGGAGCAATCAATTCCATTATGAAGCCCTCCAGCGCCATTTTGCGGAACTGGAGCTGCTTGTTCATATGTATTTGCTCCAAAAGAATTTCCACGTTCATCTTAATAATGGTACCGAATTTATAGACTTCGGAAGGGTCACCGGTAATCCCCACCACACCCACGATACTATTCTGAAATTCAATAGGCAGATTAACACCTGGCTTGGAGCCTGGCAAACTTCGGCACTCCTCTTCGCCAATCAACTGCTGGGTTCGTGAAGCCAGTACCTGCAAAGCGCCTTCATGCTGTTGCCCAATGCGTTGGGACTGACCGCTGGCCACAATTATTCCTTGGTCATCCATAATATTGATGTTGAAATCCATCACAGACATAAGTTGACTTGCAATCGGCAATGCCAGCTCGGTAGTAATTTTCATCAAGTGCTCCCCCTGACAGCGATATAAGAATAGCCGGCTACGGTTTGCGCAGCCGGCTACCTCTGCTAATCATATCGCAGAATTAAGCTCAGAAGATATTAGGTTTCTGACATATGGTTATTGATTAATTTCTCCCATATCCTCTAGTATTTTCTTAATTTTTTCTAAGTTTTCTTCCGAACAAGACGTATTCGGAAGAATAGGTTTTCCTGCCTGTAAGCCTAATAAATTAACAGCATCTTTGGTAGCCACAGGGAAGCTACCAAGGTTCCAGGCCATCCGAAGCGGAGCCAGCTTGTATTGAGCCTCTAAAGCGCCCTGCAGGTCGCCAGCCATATACTTGTCGTAAATTTCCACAACCAGTCGAGGCACGACATTGGCTGTCGAAGCCACACAGCCAACGCCGCCGTATACGAGAGTGCTCAATATCATGATATCCCTGCCAGCCAGTACCTTAAAGCCTTTATCCCTTGTGCGACGGATGAATTCGGCCGTCTGGGTTTGATCTCCGCTGCTTTCCTTGATCCCGACGATATTGGGCACTTCAACAAGCCGCTCCAGCAAGCGTGGCGTTATATTGTTACCGACCTTGTCCGGATTGTTATACAACAAAACGGGCAAGGAGGTAGATTCCGCGATTGTTTTGAAATGTTGATACAATTCATTTTCAGTCGGTGTCACGAACATCGGAGGTAAGACGGAGATGGCCTGCGCTCCAAGCTCTTCGTATAATCGGGCTTGCTTGACCCCTTCTCTAGTCGTAATCGAGGCGATGCCGGCATAAACCGGTACCCTTCCCGCACTCTGCTCGACAGTGACACCAACGACTTTCCCAAGGTCTTCTGGATCAAGTCCGAAAAACTCCCCATTGCTGCCCAGCGCAAGAATGCCATGAACTCCGCCTTCAATGACATGGTCTACCATACGACGCAAGCTCTGCTCATCCAGACGTTCTTTGTCATCAACCGGTGTAATGATCGGGGGAATAACCCCACGTATAAAATGGGTATCCATAGCGGTATCTCCTCGCAGATTAGCGTTTCACTTCCGTTTTAGCCAACTTTTCATAATATTGAACTAGTGCACTATGATCGGCGCTGCCCAAACCATCAACCTTCAGCGCATGCATCATCTCTAGCACCGAGGCGGTAAGTGGGAGCGGCACACCAATCCCATGCGAAGTCTCTAGTGCATTGGTCAAATCTTTGATATGCAAATCGATGCGGAACCCAGGATCAAATTTCCGATCCAGCATAAGCGGAGCTTTAGCCTCCATAACCGTACTACCGGCCAAACCGCCGCGTATCGCTTGGAATACCAGATCCGGCTCTACTCCCGCTTTATTGGCAAGAACAAGCGCTTCGGACAAAGCGGCGATATTCAGGGCAACGATGACCTGATTAGCCAATTTTGTGATGTTTCCCGCACCAACATCACCAGTATGCACGACCGAACCAGCCATTGTTTTTAATAGGTCATAATGTTCATCGAACAGCTTCTTATCTCCGCCCACCATAACAGACAGCGTACCATCGATGGCCTTTGGTTCTCCACCGCTTACCGGAGCATCCAGAAATGAAATTCCCCGTTTCTCAAGAGCAGCGGCGATTTCTCGACTTACCAGCGGAGCGATGGAGCTCATATCGATGACTACGGTGCCTGGTTTGGCCCCTTCGGCAACTCCGTTTTCGCCGAGAACAACTTCCTTCACATGAGGCGAGTTTGGCAGCATTGTAATGACGACATCCACCTGTCCCGCCACTTCCGCAGGAGAAGCGGCAACGGATGCGCCTGCCGCCTTCATTTCGTCCACTACTTTAGCATTTCGGTCCATGACGACCAGACTGTAGCCGGCCTTAATCAAATTAAGGCTCATAGGTTTTCCCATAATTCCAAGTCCAATAAATCCGATTTTCTTCATCGTGTGATTCCTCCTCTTTCCCTTACAGAACTTAATTTCTAATTAACGCACCATGCACGGCCGTTTGTTGTCAAACTTCCAGCCCGGAATCAAATACTGCATCGCTACCGCATCGTCCCGGGAACCTAGCCCCATGCTTTGGTACAATTGATTGGCTTTCATGATTTGCTCCATATCGATTTCCACACCCAGCCCCGGCTTTTCCGGGACGTCTACCATGCCGCCGATGATTTGCAGTGGCTCCTTCGTCAAACGTTCCGTCCCTTCCTGCCAAATCCAATGGGTATCAATTGCCGTAATAACACCCGGTGCCGCCGCTGCCACATGTGTGAACATTGCGAGCGAGATATCAAAATGGTTATTGGAATGCGAACCCCAGGTAAGTCCCCATTCATGACAAAGCTGCGCCACGCGCACGGAACCCTGCATCGTCCAAAAATGCGGATCAGCCAGAGGAATGTCGACGGATTGCAGAGTGATGGCATGTCCCAACTGGCGCCAGTCCGTTGCGATCATGTTGGTAGCCGTAGGAAGTCCTGTCTGTTTTCTAAACTCGGTCAAAATTTCACGGCCCGAATAACCTTCCTCAGCTCCGCAAGGGTCTTCGGCATACGCCAGTATGTGCCCCTTGTCACGGCAAAGTCGTACAGCATCCTTCAATAGCCACCCGCCGTTAGGGTCAAGCGTAATCCGCGCATCAGGAAACCGTTCAGCCAAAGCTGTAACCGCCTCAATTTCCTCTTCTCCTTGCAGAACGCCACCCTTGAGCTTAAAATCGTTGAACCCGTACTTCTCATACGCAGCTTCGGCCAAGCGCACAACTGCTTCCGGAGTCATGGCTTCCTCACGGCGAAGTTGATACCAGGCACAATCGCCCTCATAAGAGGGAGCATACGGAAGATCCGTTTTATTTCTGTCGCCGATATAGAACAGGTATCCGAGCATCTCTACCTTCTTACGCTGCTGCCCTTCACCGAGCAAGGCGGCTACGGGAACGCCGAGATATTGACCGACAAGATCAAGCAGTGCTGCTTCCAATGCCGTGACGGCATGAATAGCTATTCGAAGATCGAACGTCTGCAAGCCTCGGCCGCCAGAATCGCGATCGGCAAATGCAATACGCATCCGATTCAGAATATTGTTGTACATCCCGATGGATTGGCCAACCACCAAGTCGCGCGAATCCTCAAGCGTTTTACGTATTTTTTCCCCACCCGGCACCTCACCTACACCGATGTGACCCAAGCTGTCCTTCAGGATAACAATATTGCGCGTAAAGTACGGGCCATGTGCACCACTCAAATTCATAAGCATACTGTCCCGACCCGCAACCGGAATGACCGTCATTTCCGTAATGCTCGGCGTCCCTGTCACCACCGAATGATTCTGTTCTGCTGTGTCGTTAATCATTTAAAAGCCTCCGTGTTCGATGAATGAAAAATGATTAGCCTCTTGCTTTAATCTGCGGTAAATTATAAACATTTCCTATACCGTATTTCTCCGGAATCAGAATCGAGCGCAATACGGAAGAAGCAGCGTGGCGAATATTGGCCGGGGCTCTGCCGATAGCCTCTTCCAGTGTCATGGGAACCTGCGTCGCCCCGATCACTACATCTATACCGATACTGTAGACTTCGAAGGCTTCCTCCGTAACTCCACCGGAAATACAAATGACCGGTTTGTTGTACTTCTTGGACAATTTGGCCACTCCGGCCGGCGTCTTCCCAAAGACCGTCTGGGCATCGGTTCTGCCTTCTCCGGTGAAAACAAGATCTGCATCTCGGACCTCCTCGTCAAAACGTGCTACATCAAGCACTATATCGATCCCCCGGGCCATCTTCGCCTTTAAAAAAGCCATAAGACCAGCTCCGAGGCCCCCAGCAGCTCCCGCCCCAGCCACGTTCTCGATGTCAATACCGAGCTGTTCCCTAATTTTAGCGGCAAGATGTTTTAAGCCCTCATCCAGCTTGATAACCATTTCTGGGGTAGCACCTTTCTGCGGGCCGAAAACCCAGGCTGCACCCTCATGCCCACACAGCGGGTTCGTCACATCGCTGGCAATCGTTATTTCACACTCCGTTATTGCCGGATGAACATTCGTAGTATCGATCGAGCATATACGATGCAATTCCCCGCCGCCGAATCCGATTTCTTCTCCCTCGGTATCCAAGAACCGCACACCAAGCGCTTGGGCCATGCCGACACCGCCATCATTGGTGGCACTTCCGCCAATACCGATCACCAGCTTGTGAACACCCGTCTCAAGTGCAGCCTTAATGATTTGCCCTGTTCCATAAGTCGTGGTGATCCATGGATTTAATTTATCTTTAGGTACTAACGTAAGACCTGAAGCAGAGGCCATTTCAACCACAGCCGAGCTCCCTTTGTCAAAAATACCGTAAATGGCAGTTACCGGCTCGCCGAGTGGCCCGATAACCTCCAATTGACGGGTTTCACCGGAAGTAATGCTGAGGATGGCCTCTACCGTACCTTCACCGCCGTCGGCGATGGGAATTTTGCGTATATGTGCTTCGGGTAGCACTTCCAAAATACCTTGCTCCATGCAATCCGCCACTTCTTTGGAGCTGAGGCTCCCTTTATAAGAGTCGGGCACTATCATAATCTTCATCCTATCACTCCTACCGATCCTCTTTGCCTGGAATCAAACCGTCACCAACTTGACGGCCAGTGCCGCATTAATGGTGCTTTCATATGTGCAAGTTTGACAAACCTCATTATTCTTACAGTCATCGTACGCTCCCCGGCAAACCCCCACGCTCATCGAAAGACACACGTTTTAGGATGTTTTCTAGGTGCTTTATGAGACTATCTTTCTCATTTGCGGTATAGCTTAACTATACACTTCCGCTTACTTCTCCACATTGTTACCCATCCACAATGTTACTGACTTTTTACAATGAAAAATTGGACGTTGGCACAACTCCCGCCAACACGCCAGCCGCGAGTACTCGGATGACCGTACCCATGACGCTTTGCGTCCCTTTAACCAGCACGCCTCTGGTTTCCTCCAAATTAGCTTCGCCAATTAAAGCGCCTACAATTGCGTCCAAAAATAAAAGCGTATACCGGATTCAGCTTTCTCAAAAATCAGAATAATTGCGATTCCAAGACCTGCCAGAGCGCCAATCTAAGAAAAAACGGATGCGTCCCAATAATGCGGGAGCATCCGTTTAAGGCGATAAGAAGAAATGCATTGAAAATAAGAGAAGGAGAGACATAATATTCCGACGGAAAAGCTAAAAGCTTTCGGTACGAATTTTGCTGACGAAAGCATTGTCTCGTTCGCCTTTGTTTTTGAGATCTAATGTTATTGAAACTAGCTAAATCACGCTAACGAAACTGAGACACGCTATACGGCTGATTTCGGCAGTTTGCTTCGTCTAACGAACTCAGGAGTGCTTATTTCATGATTATGGGCCGTTTTTGTGGCTTTTTAGGTCAAATAAGGACGTTGGGGTGCGTTAGATTTATCATTCTGCTTAATCTGCCAAAATAGCGCTTATTCAGTTCGTTACACTGTTCAAAAGAGAAAGATTAGAACTTGTACCGTGAAACTCCGTGATCCGTGATGATGTATCCTACTCCATTTCCTACGTAACTGAACATAACGTCCTCTCCAAACTTGAAGGTGTATTCTGCTTCAAGTGTTGACGGATTCAGGATATACTCGCTTGAGCCTACAAAGTTCAAATCCAGATTGCCGTCAGGGAGTTTACTCAGAGAAATATCAAATTCCGAATGATCCTTTATTGTGGCCGTTTTCAGGAAATTCTTTGTAGTGTACAAAGAAAGCTTGTTGTTTTCATATACACCGTATTTGCTACCAAGCCGAGCAACTAAAGCGTTACCGGCAATATCTCTCCCCCAGAGCAACTTCCCACTTGGGCTGAAGCCGATCAAGCGGTTTCCTGTCTTCTCCAGATTGGTCCGAGCGACTACTGAGCCATCGTTTAGCACATAATCGTAGTCGACCTCGGCATAGGATCCCGCCGGAAACTGATATGCAAATACGCGTTTCAATGAAGAATCAAGCGCTTCGAGCCGGGAGCCCTTCCCAGTTTTATAATTGGTTTGAATGAGGACCCGATTCCCCGCCGCGAGGACTGTTCCCTTGTAAGGGATCGTTTTTAATTTACTGCCGTTTTTATTTAACAGTGTTATAGTGCCGCCTATAAAATTACTGTCCTTATCCCATGCTCCCGTTGATGCAAACACGAGATTGCCGTTATCCAGCAAAAACAAATCCCCGTCCCGTTTGGACAAGTTCACCTTCCATTTTCGCTTTCCATCGGGTCCTACAGCATAAATTTGAGTGCTGTTAGGGGAAGAATTTCCTACAAAAGTAACATACACCGTTCCATCTGGTCCGACTAAATAGGGCTTCGATTCGCGATCCATAGCCGTTCCGGGATCTGCAAAATTGACCGACCACTTAAGTTTTCCGGTTTGCATATCATAGGACTTCAGCGTATCTACCAGCCAAAGCTTCGTTTTCGTCGTCGCATGTTTCTCTTTGGTATGCAGGTAGACGGTGTTCAGCGAGCTTACCTCGTGCGGAGACTCCTGTACGCGTCCAAGATCCCCAGCAGCTTTGGGCTGGCTCCACACCGGTTTAGGCAACTGGGAAATAACTTTGCCGGTTCCTGCGGCAGAGGCCGTTCCGATGCTTGCCGTTAATAGCACAGCAGCCAGCAGCGTTGATAGCATTCTTTTTTTCAAAACCGATCATTCCTCTCGTTCAATAATTCACGATGTACTCGTATCTTCACTAGTTTACTCCTGTATATCTCCGGTAAAAAGTACCTTTTTGTAACTTTCTGAAATCATTTTTGGAATTTCCTGAACTCTCTGAACATAAAAAAACCACTCCTTACAGGAGTGGAGAAAGGCTTCGAATTATCGTACTATCCAGCCGTTGTTCGCTATTTCTCTTCTTCATTCACCGTTAAAAAAGGAAAAAAAATTCAGAGCTTGTGCGTTCCTATAGGCTTAGTTCATCAGCTCCGTTAAGGACAGCCGGCCTGCAATTTCATAACCCTGGTTCTCGCCCCCGGGCTTGACAACAACGATCCCGGCGTTTGGAATATCACCCAAGCCAATACCGGACGGGAAACTATGCGCTACAATGACTCGATTCGTACCTGAGGGAGGAATTCGCTCCAGCATGGCAGTCAGCCCGGAAAGGGCTGCTTCTTGCTGAGCCGGGGTGACGCTGCCACCGCCAAGGGCATAAATTTGCAGCCAAAACGGATTTGTCTGCACATGGGGAGCTCCAAAGGCTAGCGCCGCTGTCTCCCTAGTTCGGCATAAAGGGCTGGCTTCCACCGGATCATGGATGGGAATTTGCAGCCGGCGCAGCGTCTCCCCTAGGGCAGTGGCCTGCCTTCGACCTTCCGGTGACAGGTTCCTTTGGGTGCTGCAATCGTCTAAAACGAGCGTAGGCTTGTCCTCTCCAACAGTGGCCTCACCGTGTCTTATATACAAAATGTAACCGCCCTGCCGGAGCGATTCGAGTAATGACGACGGGGCTGGCACGGAGGGCGACAAGGGGGCTGAGGCAGGAACGAGAGTTGAAGCAGGTAAGCCGACTAAAGCTGGAGCCGAAGCTTTGGCTGCCTGATTGGTCCTGCCTGTTAGCGAATCACCTGCTTCAGCTCTAATGCAATTCGTGACCGCAAAAAGTAGAACAAACAAGCTAACGAGCACAAGGCTACCTCTACGCAACAATTGAAACATCTCCTCACTCGCTGGGGTATCTGTATTGTCTATATTCAAGATTTATTGTGTGCAAAGAGGTTGGCGATCCATCCAAAATTTTGCGTAGTACAGTGAACTGAACAGCCAGGCATCAAAATCTCCACTGTTAAGGCGGTAATATAATGCCACTACCACTCATTTGTTCACCGATGCTACAATACGGGGTTAATTGTATAAAATTAGGGTTGGCGATGAATGACCTTTCATGGGAATTTAGCAGGAAAACCCCCCGTTATTTTTTGTGAAAAGAGTAGATTGGGATGAATTAACAGGAAAACCTCCTACTAATTTTACTAATATCGTCTGTATTGAGGGTAATGCATCATATTAGCAGGAGGATTTCCCTCTAATTACTCCTAATCGGTGATCGGTGGACAATTAGCATGAGAATTTCCCTCTAAATTCTTCTTCAATCGGTGATACGTTCCATTAGCGGGAGGTTTTGTCAGCCGGTTCTTCGCCAATCGTTCCATCATGCCGGTAAAAGAAGCGTTCGATAAGCAAAAGCAGTTTATTGCCGATGCCTCGCCCCTCTGGAACGCATAAAAAAAGGCTCTCCCGGCGAAAAAACTATCTTGAAACGAAAGGTACTCGAAGTAGAAACAGAAAAGGGGATGGCATGGGGTTCCCCCCATACCATCCCCTCTTCCTTCTCATCCTTCCAGTGTAGAAGTCAAAGCCATCTCAAAGGACACCAACAAGCGGTCTCTTTTACTATTGGACCTCTTTTCGGTAATGCTTAATGACCGCGGTGCTTCGCCTTCGCCTTCTGTACCTTGAGCTCCCTTAAGCGCTCCTTCGCGGCTTCCCGCTGCTGTTTGGAGTAGGTTTGTCGCTCCAGCTTGCACTGCTCGTATTCGAGCTTCAAAGCCTCCTGCGCATAGGTTGAGGCCCCTTTTTGCTTGACCTCCTGGGCAGCCTGTCTAGCCAGGCGTTTCGGGCTGACCCGCTTCGTTTCCGAAAACTTGACGGCGATCTCTTGGGAAAGTCCGCTCAGCAGGTTCCCCATTTCCTTTCCTATGAACTGCAGAATTTCCTCATCCTGCGGCTCCTTGCCAAATACGTATCTGGCGGCCTTCAGCTTCCCTTTGTCCTGATCTTCGATCACTCCGACCCAGAACTGTCCATCATGATAAACCGTAAGCTTCATCTTGAATCCCCCTCTATGATAACGAGAAACGACGGACATCCCGAGGGGGAAGGCTACTGACATGGATAGCAGTGGAAAACGGCTTACACCGACCATCCTCCATGCGCCTGGACTACCAACCAGACTGTGTTTTTTCGTTTCAAGAACATTATAAGGAGCTAGAAATGGAAAATGCAATGCTCTCCCGCCATTGAATTGCCCCCGGGTTGTGTATATGATGTCCTTATGATGTAAACGGGAGGTATTGTACAATGGCAGCCGTACTCATGAATGAACAAATCAGAGCATCGGAAGTGGTGCTCACAGGGCTCCATGGCGAGCAGCTGGGCGTTGTCTCGAGAAGCGAGGCGCTGGCGCTCGCCAAGGCGGCCGGGGCCGATCTGGTCTGCACCTCGCTGATGAGCAGCCCGCCGCCCTGCAGCCTGATGGCGAAAGGCAAAGCAAAAGCGGCGGTAGCCCGCAAGCCTGGCGCGAGCCAAGGCGGTGGCGGTGATCGGCGCGGGGAGAAAGCCAAGGAGCTGCGCTTCACCGCTCATATAGAGGAGCACGACTACGATACCAAGCTGCGTCAAGCGGACAAGCACCTTCGCTCCGGCAAGTCCGTACAGCTTGTCGTAAAGGCGTCCGGTTCGAAGGAAGCTGCCGCCGCCAAAGCAGTGCTGGAGCGACTGCTCGCGGACTTGAAGGAAGCGGGCGCGAAGGAAACCGGAATCCAGACGTCCGGAAAAGGGGCACAAGTGAAGGTCAATCCGCGATAGCCGCTCAAAAAAAGGTCACCCGCCATCCTTGTTTTAGGATTGGAGCCGGTGACCTTTGTTAATTTATTTCACTTGTCTGCGCGGAGTTCATAATAGTCCATCGTGGAGGTCTCTACAAAGCCGCACGATTGATAAAGGTGGAGGGCGTTGGCGTTATTGACGGCTACCTGAAGCATAACTTCGTTCGCGCCAGCCTCCTTTAATTTATGGACGCCCATGGTGAGAATGGCGCGTCCAAAGCCTTTCCCGCGATACTCGGGAAGAACGCCAAGGCCGTATATGCCGCCGAGACCGGAATGCAGCTCGAGGTGGATTTTGCCGATGACTGTCTCGCCATATTCCGCGAAATAAATCGTCATCCCTCTCTTCTCCTCCTCTTCCGGAAGAAATTCCGGCTCATCACTTGTGGTATCAAATTCCTCTCCAAAATAAATGGCGTTCTGCCGGTTTATTTCCAAAGCATCCGCATTGGTCGCCTTTCTAAACGTCAATCCTGGCAACAGCTGCTGCACAGTCGGTGTCGCTGCGTCATCGTTCCTCAGATACATTTCATATTCCGTATGTTCGTATTTGGCCCCGGTTCCTCGGATAAACTGCTGCCCGGCTTCCGATTTTCGGTCGCTTAACAGCAGCATGGACCCGGCTTTCCCTCGCTTCCACTCGGCTATGACCAGCTCGCTCAGCCGCTTAAAAACACCTTGGCGCCGATATTCGGGATGTACCATGCCGTTCACTTCAATCGGCATGCCTCCCCCTCCAAAGGCGTTAATGCCCATGTAACCGATGAGTTCCGGTCCGTCGAAAAACATAAATTCATTTATGTTTTTCATGCCGGGTTGGCTTACCGCATCAGAGGTGGCCGCCAGCTTATAATCAAGCTCAAGCTTGAGAGCTACCGCATTATCCTTGGTACACTCCTCCTCAAGCTTATGAATCCGTTCATAATCGTCACGATTTAAAGTCTCTACGAGCTTAATCCATGGCTGGGTTATTTTTTTCATACTAATTTCCCTCCTTGACTATTTCATACTTACTTATGAATCTCTTGGCTGCTTGACCTGCTGCAGTCGGAAGCAGCATCCAGACATAGGCATGGATCGAGTTTTCGATACGCTCAATTTCGTATTCATCCAGCAGACTAGCGAATGAGTGCAAACTGCTTCTAATTTTCTCATCCGCCCACTCCTCATCGCTGGGGAGGAATAAAACGGGGCATTGCACCTTTTTGTAATATTGCTCAAACTTCAGATCCCAATATTTTTGAACATATTCTGTTCTAACTCGGTTTAGAAAACAATATGTAAAATTACCGTCAGGCAACTGTTGCAGACTATTTTCCAAGAAGGCTAGGAAATTATCATTCCACAATCCCTCCTGTGTTAACTCCGCCCGTTCTTCTTCGACATATTCTTCTTTCGTTTTAAATACACGTTCTACCCTTTCAGCCAATCGCGTCTGTTCTTCTTCTTTGCGGCGCTGGATCTCTTCCCCCGTACCATTAAATAACCCATATTCTCCGAACTCATTATACATAGCCCCTTCACAGATCAAGGAACGCACAAGCTCCGGATGCGACGCAGCAAGACTTAGACCAATCTCAGCCCCCATCGAACTGCCTACGACATGACATTGTTCTACGTTTAATCGCTGCAACAATAAATAAATATCATTAGCCATATCATCAATATGATATCCCGTTAAAGGTTTCCCGGATTTACCGTGTCCCCTGACATCAGGAGCAATGATACTGTATTCCTGTTCAAATTGCGGTATAACTGCGTCCCACATATTCAAATTCCCGCCGCTAAAATGAATAAACAGAACAACTGGCTTATGGGGGTCTAATGCATACCTTACATTTATCTCGATGTTATCTAGCTGGATGATTTCCTCAATCATTTCTTTGCCTCCTGATGTTTAGTTAGACTCAAGAAACGACTCAAAAGTCGCTATATCCGCAAAACGGTTGATAGGAACCCCTTAATCTTTGATATGAAGCTGCATGGCCACTGTCCGGTTTCAGCAAAAAATATAAAGCGGGCCGTTTCCTCCTGCGCCTGAATCGCCGCGAAATACGCGGTATCGTAATCGTTCATCTCGCACGCTGTGACGATTTTGTCCAACACACCTTTTAGCTCCTCATAAAAACCGCCCATCCGGCTTTTTTAACATACTCTACAAATACCTTAGCTACATCAAATACATCTAGCATTGCCTTCCCCCCAACATAAGCCCTATCTGCTTATCATATCAAAGTTTAATGCTGTCCTTTGGGAAAGAATAGCTATAATGAATTTGGCGAAAAGAAAAAAACGCCTAGTGGCGTTTTTGGTTTTTAGTATGTGGGGACATCCATTTGGCTTCTCCCTCGCTTGCCATTCACAACTAAATGTAAATAGTGCAGCTATTTTAGAGAGAATTGTGAATTTTTCGATTTTAGCTGCATTACGTACATTTAAACTTGAGTGATTTGGCTTGGCGTGGGCATTTTACTCCCTTTAGATGCACTTTTTGCATTTAAAATCCCGAAGTTGCCAATAAGGCTGTATTTAACTGTATAAAATACATCTAGTGAGTTCTGCGTTCTGCGCACGGAACCCAATTTTTACTCATTATTCTGCACTACAGCAAATCATCTGCAAAGACGGATTGCGAGGGCAGGTGTGTATGGTAACAACTTTATCGTGGTTTCCCGGTCCCCATCAGGTTCCGCAGAAGGTCCGGTACGGGCCGCACGCCTCGGCTGGAAGTTTGGCATACTCCGCTTGATCCGGAGAATAGTCGAAGGGACGCGATAGGACGCTGAGCAGGCGGTTCATGACGCTGTAATCATCTCTTTGCACCGCCGCTTCGAGGGCTTCCTCTACCCGGTAGTTCCGCGGGATGACCGCCGGATTGCTGCGCCGCATAAGCTGATAGGAGGCTTCACTAGACTCTGACTGTCTGCTGCGTCTACCCTGCCATTGCTCCTTCCACGAGGCAAACTCCTCGGTACCGAACAAGACGGAGTCCTCCCTTTTATCAAACGTAAGAGCAAGGAACGTGTTCGTGTAATCCGCACGATATTTCTCCATGAGCATGAGCAAATTTTTGATCAGAGATTCATCCTCCGGCTCCTCGCCAAAGATCCCGAGCTTTGCTCGCATCCCTTTAAGCCAATGCGCGCTGAACAAGCCGTTAAATTGTGCAATAGCCTCCTCGGCCATCTCGATCGCATCCTCCCGGTCGTCATGCAGCAGCGGTAGCAGAGTTTCCGCAAGCACCGTAAGGTTCCATGCCCCGATATAAGGCTGGTTGCCATAGGCATAACGCCCATGCAGATCAATGGAGCTAAATACCGTCCCCGGATTATACACATCCATAAAAGCACAAGGCCCATAGTCGATCGTTTCGCCGCTTAACGTCATATTGTCGGTGTTCATTACCCCGTGGATAAAGCCAACGAGCTGCCACTTCGCGATGAGCTCCGCCTGCTGCCGAATGACAGCCTGAAGCAGGGATAAATAGCGGTTCTCCCCCGCTTCGATTTCCGGATAATGCCGCTGCAGCGTGTAATCCGCCAGTGTTCGCAAATCGTCTTCGGTGCCCCAATGAGCCGCATATTCAAACGTCCCGACGCGGATATGGCTTGCGGCTATACGGGTTAAAACGGCACCTGGCAGCTCACTTTCCCGAATGACATTCTCTCCGGTCGTCGTCACGGCCAGACTGCGCGTCGTAGGTACGCCCAAGGCATGCATCGCTTCGCTGATGATATATTCCCGAAGCATCGGCCCCAGCGCTGCCCGGCCATCACCCCGGCGTGAATAAGGCGTTCTGCCTGATCCTTTAAGCTGAATATCAAACCGTTCCCCGGAAGGTGTCATTTGCTCTCCGATCAGCAGCGCCCGGCCATCCCCCAGCATCGTAAAATGCCCGAATTGATGCCCGGCATAAGCCTGAGCCAGCGGCTGCGCTCCCTCGGGAACCCGGTTGCCGCCAAACACCGCTGCACCATCCTCCTGCTGTAGCGCTTTGGCATCAAGCCCCAGCGCGGCTGCTAAAGGCTCATTCAGAACCGCAATCTTTGGGGCGCTGACAGGAGATGGTTCCATCCGGGTAAAAAAGAACTTCGGCAGACCGGCGTAGCTGTTGTCGAAGTTCCACCCTGCTTTTATGCTCGCTTCATGCTTAATCATCGTATTCCCCCTTTTCCCTTACGGCTGCATTGCTTTCTTAACTACAGTAAAACAATTCTAATGCTGTTAATGTTTACTTCCACTTATGATCTCATACTCATGAAAATGAACCAAGTGCCCACCATAGGCATACGATGAAGTAGTTAAATATAGGAAGGTAGTGAATAAATGAGTTTCCAACCTGGGCTGTTTCCGCAACCAGGGATGCCCTCGCATCCTGGAGTACCCCCTCAACCGGTGCTGTATCGTGCTGATCGGGAATCGATCGAAAATTTAAGAACCATTCGAAGACGTCTCCACCAAATTTGCCAGCAACACAGAAATCAATGGGTAAGGATTGAAACGCTGGACGGTCAAACGTACACGGGGAGAATCGTAAACTGTGATCGTGGATTTATGTATTTATCCGTGCGCAGGGGGCCGGGGCAGCCTCGCGGTCTGTTCTCTCCATTTAGCAGCGATGAGCTCATCCTGACGCTTGTTCTTTATGAGCTGCTGGTCATCACTTTGTTGTACACTTAAATGCTCGAATGATTCAGTTTCCTATCTAAAAATTATCAGCCGACAGGGGTTTCTTCCCGTCGGCTGATAAACTTGGAGCTAGTCTTTAATTATTACTGCAAAGCAAAGGAAACTACAAATTATACATAAATTTCCATTATCCAAATTAATACAGCGTTTTGAGAGCATCCGATGTGAAAGGAACCAGCTCATCAACTTTACCGTCATGAATCTTGGATGCCCAGGCCGGGTCAACCAGCAAAGCGCGACCCACGGCGACCAAGTCGAACTCCCCACGGTCCAGCTGCTCGAGCAGTCCGTCAATATTTGCGTTTTGGGCGCCCTTTCCTTGGGTAAAGAGGCTCATAAACTCATCGTCCAGGCCAACCGAGCCCACCGTAATCGTTGGCTTGCCGGTCAGCTTTTTCGTCCAACCCGCAAGATTCAGGTCCGAGCCTTCAAATTCAGGTTCCCAGAAACGGCGAGTTGAGCAGTGGAACACATCCACGCCAGCATCGACCAGCGGCTTCAGAAATTGCGCAAGCCGGTCCGGGGTTTCGGCTAATTTTGCCGTATAAGCCCCCGACTTCCATTGCGAGAAACGGAATACGATCGGGAAGTCCGGACCCACCGCACGACGGCACGCTTCAATGATTTCCACAGCGAACTGGGTACGCGCCAACATATCTCCTCCATAACGATCTGTACGCCGGTTAGTGAATTCCCAGAAGAATTGGTCAATCAGGTAGCCGTGCGCGCCGTGAAGCTCAATGCCGTCAAAGCCGATGCGCTTGGCATCCGCAGCCGCCTGAGCAAAAGCGTCAATGATTGCGGAAATCTCCGCCTCGGTCAGCGGTTCGCTCACTTTTTCCCCGGTTGCAGTTAACCCCGAAGGTCCTACAGGCAAAGCTTCTGGATTCGGCAGACTGCCGACCTTGCGTTCCGTACCCACATGCCAAAGCTGAGGAATAATCCGGCCGCCCGCTTCATGCACCGCTTCTACAACCTTAGCCCATCCGTTTAAGGCTTCTTCTCCATAAAAATGCGGCACATTTGGTCCGTGCGCCGAGGCCGGATGATTGATGACGGTCCCTTCCGTAACGATCAGACCGACTTCATTTTCTGCGCGGCGTCTGTAATAATCGACAACGTTTTGTCCAGGTACCCCGTTTGGAGAGAAGCTCCGGGTCATCGGCGCCATCACAATGCGATTGGACAGGTTCATTTTTTCACTGGTAAAGGGTTTAAACAAAGATTGCACAGATTGGGATGTTTTCATAATTACCTCCATTTTTTTGATATACATATATCCATAAAAGTAGATATTAAGTTCGTGAAGGAGCAGCCCGCCGCGGCTTTGCTAAAGGACTGCTGCTTCATGATGGAATCCTACAATTCACGCTGAATCAAATGCTTGAACGCTTCGATATTTTTCTCGTTGCGTCTATAACAGGTGTGCTGACCTAAACGTTTTGACTCGAGCAGCCCAGCCTCCTGCATCTTCACTAAATACCCGGAAATCACCGATTGGGCCAATCCCGTCTTTGTGCATATGGTTCCTACACATACTCCCCCCTCAAAGCCATATTCTTTTGGCAAATGAACTTGGGACGGAAAGTGCTCCTCGGGATTTTTCAACCATTCCAAAATTTGAAGACGTGTGCTGTTGGACAGTACCTTTAATATGCATAAAATATCCATAAGCTTTATTATATCTATTTTTTTAGAAATGTATATATGACTGCTTTATTTCTTCTTACCAATGTATAAGCCATGTGTGCTCATGCCGAGGATGCTTTTTTCACGGCAGGTTTGAAAATGATAGCTGAGCCAAGCGTCGAACTCTGCTTCTCCGAGGCCGTCTACAGAATCTTGGATCGTATGGCTAATTCCATCGGTACCGACATGGTCGACCGTAGTCACATCGTATTGTCCCATAAAAGCCTCCAGCTCATCCGGGCTTGTAAAATAGGCATCCGTCCAGAAGCAGTCCGCATCGCCCTCGGTAATGACGCCCTTGCGAATCACCTTATCGATCACGCTGGCTCTAATAAATTTTGGATCGCGCGTAGCCAGCATCGGAATCGTCGAAAATTTATTAATATAGGCGATGGCCAGAAGGCCGCCTTTCTTCAGCACTCTTAGCGCTTCTCGGATACAAGCCTCGCGGGCCGCAGCATTCGTAAGATGGTACATCGGTCCGAAGCAAAGGACAACGTCAAAGGCTTCAGCGTCAAAACGACTTAAATCCGTAGCATCCGCCACATGTGCCTCCAGGTTTAGCCCCTTTTCGCTGCATTTGTCCTTAATGATCTCCACATGCTTTGGAGTGAGGTCAACCGCAACCACCTCATACCCGCGTTCCGCGTAATGAAAGGTGTAAACACCGCCTCCGGCGCCTACGTCGAGAATTCGGGCACCCGGCTGTATGAGCGGATCCAGTACATGCGTGGAGGTAAGAAACTCAATTTTGCGAGAATTCCTCGCGAACCTTGAATCCTCGTCGATCATTTCATAATATTTGGTCACATTGCTCATAGGGCAGGCGCCTCCTTTGGGAAATAAAAACAAAAAAATGGCTCCGGGTCATCAATATAGGTTCTTGCCGCTCCTACCATCCACCACTAAATGTATTTAGTACAGCTATTTCCGGGCAAAATATGGCTTTTTGGATTTTAGCTGTAAAATGTGCATTTAAATTGGATCAATTGGGATTGACGGGGGTATTTTGTTTCTTTTAGCTGTACTTTTTGCATTTAAATGCTCAATATTTCCAATAGGGCGACATTTAACTGTACTTAATACACTTAGTGAGTTACGGAAACCGTTAGTTTTGCGGAACACACTAAGTTATGCGATAACACTGTGAGTTCTGCGGTAAAGAGCTCCCCCGAGAATTTTAAAGTTTTTGTGCATCAAAAAAAATCCCGCCTCCGAAGAGACGAGATTTATTCCCGTGGTACCACTCTAATTTGACCGTAATCGGTCCTCTGCTTTGATAACGGGGTCGTGATCCCCGATGTACTCTACTCATCTTTTCAAGCACATTTCTCGGAAGTGGGGTTCATCAAGAGGCTTCCTTCGGGCTTCCACTATCCCCGAATCGCTGCATTGCACCTATCCCTGATGATAGCTTCGTCATTGAATCCATTTGGATTTAGTTGGGATTATAGCACGATCACTTCTGCTGCGCAATCTGCTTCAAGCAGGTATCGAGCGCCGACTCTCCGGTTGGGGAGACGAAATCCGGCTGTGTTCCATATTCCTCGTTGTTTGTCCCGTCGGGGTTAATCCCGTAAAGCATGCTGTATCGTACCACCATACCACTGTTGGGAAGAACAACGTAAGCCGGGTCAATGCCACCGCCATCTCCACCTGTAGGCGTGCCTACGAGAGTGGCGAACCCTGTGCTTTTACAAAACATCGCAAAGGCCTCGGACGAAGAGTATACATTTTGATTAACCAGCACCCAGATCTTGCCGTTAAACGCCTTTTTCTCTCCGCTTGGCTTCATTACTTTTTCATTTACGGTAAAGCTGCTTAGGCCCTTCAAGTCTTCCTTAGCCATTTTCGGGAAGTCGGGAAGCTCAGCTACAGGTTTTGCGTCTTTCAGGAAGTCAGCGGCTGCCAAATATGGCTTGTTGTTCGCACTCACATTAAACAGATTGTACTGCTTCTGCGTTAAGTCCTTAGAAATATTAGGCGCTACAATATGATCGAACCAGTACTCCTCATTACCGCCACCATTGTCCGTAATATCAATAATCAAATGATCATAACCGGAAATTTTGCTGTAGAAATCGCTAAGAATTTTCCCGTCCTTCTCAATGTACTCATTGCCAAAGCTGTTGATTTTGACATAAGCAATTTTGTCCGGCGTTAAAATCTTAGTAGTGATATTCTCAGCAGGGGTCTGCCCCTGACTGACAGGTGTCTGTGCATTTCCCGATTGGGGGTTCCCCAATGCTTGGGCTTTTTGCACATCGATCACCTTAGCCTCAAGCCCGGCCAATTTGGTGTAGGCATCCAATGTTTTTGGGTTCGAGAGAGCAGCGTACCAAGCCTTAAGCTGAGGCATCGATTGTTGAAGCTCCCCATAGGTGCTGAGTAAATAGCTGTACGTACCAGAGCTCATAAATAACGAAAGGTGGCCAAGCCCTTGCAGATTTTCCACCGCATTTGCGACCGTGTTGACAAAGGTCAGATCATCCTTCGTGGCGGCAACCTGTGACTGATATTTTTTGTACACGGCGTCGACATCAATCCCCGAACGCTTGGCTACACCAAGAAATGGGTAGCTTTCGCGCAAGGTTTTCCACAAGTATTCATAATCCTCTTGCATCTGCTTGTTGCTGAGTCCCCCGAGAAAATTCTTGTTAGCCATAAGTACAGCCATTCTGGGATCTTGGGCGGGTTTTGGCTTGTTCTGGGCCGCCTTGCTTGCGTCCGTTTTACTTTTTGCCGGTGCAGCTGCAGCTACACGGGAACCATTTGGCGTCGGCAGAAATTGGGCGAACCCCAAGATCAGCGCTGCTGACAATGCAACGGCTAATACCTTTTTCATCATTTCATCATCCTTCTAAGCGAAATTTGCCTACCCAATATTTTCCTCAAGGAAAGGGCTTCTCCTTCGCTATAAGTTGATTTTTTTGTGAACATGTGAAAAATCAAACTATATAACTCAACTTTCGCAGAGCCAAAATGGGCATAACCCCAAGTACAGTGCTTCCGCCTGCTTACCATGGGTGGTTGGAGAGGCATTCGTTCGTCCCAATGGACTTCACGCTACTAAGTTCGGTGAAGTCGGGCATCACGGGGATGCAGACAGGATTGAGCCTTGCGGCGTGCCGGTATTCGTTGCTTCCCATTCCCCGTTTTCCA
The DNA here is from genome assembly GCF_042678945.1 of Paenibacillus puldeungensis. Taxonomy (NCBI): domain Bacteria; kingdom Bacillati; phylum Bacillota; class Bacilli; order Caryophanales; family Paenibacillaceae; genus Paenibacillus; species Paenibacillus puldeungensis. The sequence continues at coordinate 164,037 of NZ_JBHTLM010000010.1, forward strand.
TCACGCCTGCCTTTATGAATCGTCGGATGAGTCGAGGGATATTGGGGTCCGCTACGAGAAGCCCAGAAACCGCATCAGCCATTCATGATCAACGTCGGTGAAAAAGCTGCGAATGTCCGCATCCACGACATAACTGATCTTCCGCCATTCCAATACCCGGTTTAAGGCTCGAGCGCATTGTAACAGCCCCGGTTGGGGCGGAATCCGTATGACATGTCCAAAAAGTTCTGCTCATAGATCGCTTGCAGGATTTTGTTCAATCCCAAATGTACGACCTTGTCTTCATAGGACGGGATTCCCAATGGCTGTTTGCTGTTGGCATCCTTGGGCATATTGACGCGCCGTACCGATTGCGGTTGGTAATGTTTCTTCTTCAGTCGTTCGACCAAATTTCGGATGTTTTCATGGGCATTCTTTCATACTCAGCCTGCGTGATTCCATCTACTCCGGTTGCTTTTGCATCATCCAGTTCATGGTGACATTGCATCAGCAGCCCTTCGTTGAGCAGATGATACAACGCTGTGAAGGACTCCTTCGGTTTTGCTTTTGCCAGCTCTGCTATTCTTGCCAGTTTCGTTTGCATTTTTTCCTACCACTGTGTGTAGAAAGTGTTTCCTTGTCAAGAGTCAAAATAGGTCACGATATAAATCCTTCCTAGTAAACTTCGGGACGTACTATTTTTGATATAGTTCCAATAATTCGATTTTATCATTCCACTTTATTTTCAAATCATATTTACCTCCATCCTTTGGCTTAAGGGTACTATTAATAGAATCTTTAAATTCTAAAGGCATATGAATATTTCCTTTTCTACTTTGTGATATTTTATTTGTCTGCCCCAGTAATTCATATTCAAAGTAGTCTATATCTTGCCCCACACTTCCGATATATCTAATACTTATCTCCCCATCGACCCTGCCCTTTATATCGATTGACAAAGTAGATTCCCAGTTTTTTGTTTTTCCTTCAAAAGTAAGACTGCTTTTTTGTATGCAACCTGACAGTACTAGAAGCAATAATATAAAAATAGCTAGCTTTTTTTTCATACTACACCTACCTCCTTATTTCACTTCCATACTTTGTATGTTATATTAATTATATAATATATTTACTATTAAATGTCATGGGAGGTTGATTTATGAAAAGGCTATTACTTTCAAGTATCACTATCTTAATGTTTACTGTTCTTTTAGGAGCACCAGTAAGTGCATCATCAGTATCAATTACACCCAATTTAGATATTCCCAAAGGATATGAACTTGTTAAGGTATATGATAATACATCCAGATACGATATAGCATCTCTTCAAAGGAATCATTCCTTAGAACTTAAGGTTCTACCCGATATTATTGATGACAATACTGATGATAAACATGATGCCCAAGTTGTTGATCAGTCCGTTCGACCATTGTACGATTTAAGAGAAATCAGCACAGGGGAGATTGTAACTGAATACGCTGCTGACGTAACAATTATGGGAAGCTCCGGCACTAAAACAGCGGATGGATATGATAGTTCTATTAGTGTCTACGCTAAAGCAACAATTTACTATATTTTTAGTGGTAGTGCATCTGAAGAGGGAGTTACTTTAGATAAAGTCGACTGGAGATACGAAATTAAAGATAGTACAGTAAAAATTAAAAGCAAGAGCCATTTGTTTGTTCAAGATGGCCCCCCTCTTTCTAGTGGACCTGCCGTAAAACAAAGAAAAACCCTAACCCCCACAGATAATTCCGGTACTGATTTGGTGAGAAATTGGGGCTGGGTTCCTCTTAACAGTTTGGCAACTTCCACATTAATGGGAGTGGACATGACTGCTGAATTAGGTACAACTTATGATTCAAGTACTTGGAAGATGAACGTAAAATGCATGATAATTGGCATTGTCTAAAAATTGTAGCTTTTTAAACATAATCTTTCTCAAGGAAATGGACCATAGAGGCTTAAGCCAAAGTGGTCCATTTTTCTTCCGGTAATCTCAAGCCAATTTCTCCTGCTTATTATGTCCACGTCCATAGTCGATTACTACAAAATCCAAGGTCCTTCCCCGCTCTTATGATTTGCTCATCAGTCATACCACGATGTATTCTCGCGATATATTCTGCTGGCTTGGCAGCATCGTCAAAGCACGGATGCTCGCTTATTTGGCGGCTTGTTTTATTTGCTGTGTGACGAAGTGGGCATGTTGGACTGGATGGTAGCTTTGTAACAATTGCTAGATCTGATCAACGAATCTACGAAAGTAGGCAAAAAGCTTTCAGCCCTGATTCAACGTCAACTCCAGCAATGGATTTTAGCTTTGCCCAGCTATATAATCAGGGCTTGTTTACCCATTTCATGCTGCGGAAGTTGAGTTATAAATAATATAATCTTAATAAAACACGGGCCCTAGGCGAGATAACCCACCATTACTCGTGCTTGATGAATAATACCTTATAGGTTCATTATTCCCCACGCTTCACCGAGTTCAGCACCATGTCCACTACAGATTCTGCGATGTCATCATAAGTGACAACTCCATAGACGCTCGGCAACGAGGTATAGCTCATTCTTTGCAGCACGCCCATCATCGTCTGAAAGATGTAATAGCCTGCTTTGACCGGGTCTAGGTCAGCCTTCAAGGTCTTGTCCTCGATCCCCTGAACAATCGCCGAGTTTAAAAAATCCTTATGGTTGCTATCATTAACAAAGCTTTGAAATCGCTGCTTCAGTTCCACGTTCGCTTCGTAATCCTCATAGTACAGGTCAAACAAAATGATAAACTTCATTTGATCCTTGAACTCTTTGGCAAAATCCACCCAGGCATGCAGAATAAGCTGAATCCGGCCTAACCCGCTTGCTGCAGGATTGTCCCTTTGCACGATGTAATCCGTCATATGCTCAAGCACGTCCATTTGCACTTCAAAGATCAGCTCATCAATCGACTTGAAGTGCTTGTAGAACGTGATCCGGCTGATCTCCGCCCGCACGCATACTTCTTTCACATTCACCTGCAGAAAGTTGTGCTCTAAAAAAAGTTTTCTCCCTGCGGCGATGATTTTCGCGCGATTTTGATTTTTTACATTTTGATGCCATGAATCGCTCATGCTCAACCCTCGTTCTGGTAGGCTGTATTTTCTTTCTTCGTTAAAAAGATCGTTCCAAATAAAATGATAGCCCCTACGATAAACGGCAAATTGATGTGCCAATCGAACAAATTGCCTGCCATAACCGGGCCGATGATATTTCCCATACTAGTATAAGTAGTATTCAACCCGGAAACAAACCCCTGCTGGTCGCTCCCGGCCGCGTTGGCAAGCAGCGTATTAACCGTCGGACGGAGCAAGGAGTTGAACGCGAAAAATATCGCCGACACCGCTAATAAGTAGGCGAAATTGACTTTAAGCAGCATGAGTAAGAGCGCAGCCGAGGTCATGAGCAGGGAAAATACGATTAATCGATGCTCGCCATAGCGCTTGATGACCTTGTCGATCACGCACACCTGGGTAACGATCCCGATGGCCGCCCCTAAAGTGATAAGCACGGAAATGTTTTTCGAGGTAAAGCCATATTTCTGCTCCACGAATAAGGAATACACCGTCTCATAGTTCACAAGGCCAAAGGTCATCACCAGAATGAGCAGCAAATACCGGAAATACGGGGCGTGAAAAGATTGTACGAGCTGTTTTCCCATCGATATCTGCGGCCCTGATGATGATCTCCCCTTGCTGCGCTGCTCCAAAGGCAGCGTTTCAGGCAGCAGAAGGGTTAACAAAGTAGCAACAAGCCCTAAGCCCGATGCCAAAAAATACGGCACTCTGATGCCAAGCTGCGCCACCATCCCGCCAATGCCGGGACCAAGCACCATGCCTAAATTCATCGCCGCACTGATATAACCCATCCCTTGGGCGCGCGTATCCTTGGTGGTGATGTCGGCAACATAGGCCAGCACCGAGGGGACCATGATCCCCAGACCGATGCCTCCGATAAAACGAGCTATATATAATAGCGTTAGCGTATGGGAAATGGCAAACACAAAGTCGGAAATCACCGTAAAAAACAGGCCCGACAAAATCATGATTTTTCGGCCGTATTTATCCGAAAGCCTTCCGCCTATCGGGGAAAAGAAAAACTGCGCCGCTCCAAACGCCGCGACCAAATATCCGGCCGCCGTTCCGGCTGCGTTAAACAGCTTCAAATAATCAGGCAGGATCGGAATGACCATCCCTTGGCCTAGCAGAGCAATAAATAAATTGAGCATTAAAATGAACAGCGGGTACTTGTCCTTCTTCAGTAAATAAGTCATCCTTAACCACCTTAGTTTACACATAGTAAATGATTAACATAGTGTAAACTATTATAGAGCTCGGTTCAAAGATTTGTAAATGAACAAATATATTAAAAAACGCGAGCATAAGGTTTCAGTTAAGTCCCTACCTACTCGCGCTTTGCTATATCGCCATAATTGTCATGTTATGAAACCCCTTCGATGGGCTTATCCCCTTTGCATGCTGCCTGTGTATGTGGATGAAGCGACTAACTGCCCTCTAGCCTCCCGGACTTTTTCGACATATTGCTGTGCAGACTCCGTTATCCGATCAAAGTCACCGGTCTTGGCCGGGGACATCAAATTGCCGCCGATCCCTACCGCGACGCAGCCGTTCTCAATCCACTTGGCGATGTTGTCGAGGCTTACCCCTCCTGTGGGCATTAGATTCACCTGCGGCAGCGGAGCCTTTACCGCTTTTACAAAATCCGGGCCTGCCGCGCTTCCAGGGAATAGCTTGACGATATCAACCCCTGCCTCCAGCGCTTGTTTCATTTCCGTAATCGTCATGCAGCCCGGCATATAAGGAATCTGGTACAAATTGCAGAGCCTTGCGGTTTGCTCGTCAAAGACGGGACTGACCACGAACTCGGCCCCTGCAAGAATAGCGATTCTTGCCGTTGCTGCATCCAGAACCGTCCCCGCCCCAATCACCACACTCGGATGATTTTGGTAAAGGGAGGTTAACTCCCTGATGACCTGGTCTGCATTCGGAACGGTAAACGCAACCTCAATGCCTTGAATGCCGCCTTTGACGCAGGCTTCTGAGATTTTTACAGCCTCTTCCTTCGCATCGGCTCGAATTACGGCAACAACGCCGCACTCTTTTATTTTCGTTAGCACCTGCAGCTTTTTCATGTACACCCAGCCTCTCTCCTATAAAACGCGCTATAGCGTATCATATTGCAGAACGGCGTTTTATCATGTAGGATAACGATTAAATCATGAATATAAAGAGGTTATCACCATGTCGAACGTTCAATCGCTCGAAAGAGCACTGACCCTATTAAACGCCCTCTCCGACTACCCGGATGGCATTCAAATCGCCCGATTAACCGAACAGGTCGGCCTATCCAAAAGCACCACCCACCGGCTGTTGGCCACTCTATCCAGCATGAATTACGTCGTAAAGGACCCGGAAACGGATAAATATAAATTAGGTCTGCAAATTCTGTTCCTGTCCCGGAATATCCTCAATCAGAACAATGTCGTAAGTACGGCCAGACCTTACCTGGAAAAACTGTCGGCCGAGGTCAATGAAACGGTCCACCTCTGCGTCGAGGATCTGGGCGAAGTCACCTACATCGACAAAATTGAGAGCAATCAAACGATTCGCATGTTTTCCCGGATCGGCAGCCGTGCTCCCATGTACTGTACGGGCGTTGGCAAGGTGCTATATGCGGGCATGGCGGAAAGCCGCTTGGAGCAGCTCATTGCTCAAGTCGATTTTGTGCCAAAAACAAAGAACACGATTACTTCTGCAGAGGCCCTGCGAAAAGAAATCCAAAAGGTCAAGCAGCAGGGGTATGCACTGGACGATGTGGAAAATGAAGAGGGCATCCGGTGTATTGCAGCCCCGATTTACAATCATGAGGGCAAAATCGTCGCAAGCTTCAGCATTTCGGGGCCAAGCAATCGAGTAACCTTGGATCTCGTAAACGGAATGCTGATAGATAAAGTGAAGCAGACCAGCATGGAAATTTCCCGGAGTCTCGGGTATGTTGGCGGAATATAAATGGCCGAAAACAAAGGTGTTCCCTTCCTTCCGGGAATGCCTTTGTTATGAGCTGGCCGCCTCCATAAAGGCTTCTAATCCGGTACGGTCCGGCAATCCGTCGTTGTCCCCCGGAGACATGACGGCCAGCGCGCCAATCGCTGCACCTCGCCGGACCGCTTCCTCCAGGGGCCGACCCTCGAGCAGTCCGCTCACGACGCCGACGGCGAACCCGTCTCCCGCTCCTACGGTATCCACCACCTGACGTACGCGGAACCCTTCCGTATAGAAGCATCTCCCTTCCGAGCTTGCAAAAGCGCCTTCGGCCCCCAGCTTGATCACCACGGTTTTGACCCCGGCCGCATGATAGTAATTGGCGATGCCCTGAACGTCAGGTTGACCCGTTAGCCACCTACCTTCCTCCAAGCCCGGAAGAACAAGATCGGCCTGGCACGCCAAATGGTTGATAACCTGAACCATCTCTTCCTGATCCGGCCAAAGGCCAGGGCGTAGATTCGGATCAAACGAAATGGGAACGTTTCTGGACTTCGCCTCTTGGATGAAACGGTAAACCATCTCCCGGCACCCGAGCGATAAGGCCGGTGGGATTCCCGTCAAATGAACATGGTCAACGCCGTCCCAATCAAGGCGCATGATCGACTCAACGGTCATATGAGAGGCCGCGGAATTTTTGCGGGCAGAGAACACCTCCGGATCCCCGCTGCTCACCTTCTGCTTCCACTGCATGCCGGTCAAACGGCTGCCATGATACGTGACAAACGTGGTATCAATGCCATTTTGGCGAAGGAACTTCCCGATATTGCGCCCAAACGGGTCCTCTCCCAGCTGGGTGATATACGTGACCTGGTGTCCCAGGCGAGCCATTCCGATCGAAAAATTCACCTCCGCACCGGCTACAAATCGGCTGAATCGCCGGACATCCTCCAGCGGGCCTTCCTGCTCCGCCACGAACAGCGACATTGGTTCGCCTACAGTTACGATCTTGCTCATATGCCCTTGCAACCTCCCCTAGCGGGCCAACCAGCCGCCATCCACTGCCAGGACGTGCCCGTTCATATAATCCGAGGCCCGGCTGGCCAAGAACACCACGGCTCCCATCAGATCCGCCGGAGTTGCCCAGCGCCCTGCCGGTATGCGGGACATAATCTCCGCATTCCGCTGCTCATCCGCACGAATCGGCGCCGTATTATTCGTGATTACATAACCCGGCGCTATGCCATTGGTTTGAATGTTGTAAGCCCCCAGCTCATTCGCAAAAGCCTTGGTTAACCCGGCCACCGCATGCTTGCTCGCGGTATAAGGAGGGACAAACTTTCCACCCTGATAGGACAACATGGAGCACACGTTCACGATCTTGCCGCTCTTGTGTGCTACCATCACTTTGGCGACTTCTTGACTGAGCAAGTAAACCGCGTTCAGGTTGACGTCGATCACCGCATCCCAATCTTCCTCTTGATATTCAAGCAGCGGCGCCCGCCGGATCGTCCCCGCATTGTTGACCAGAATATCAATGGTCCCGTACGCATCCACGCATGCCGCTACAAGCTGCTTCAAGCTTCGACGGTCCGTCAAATCGGCCTGATAAAATTGAACTTTTCGGCCCGTCTTTTCGATGAGCGCCTTCGTTTCATCCCAGTTATCGTTATGCGTCACAATAAAGAGGTCGGCGCCCGCTTTTGCCAGTGCCACGGCGTAAGCCTGCCCCAGTCCTGTATTGCCACCGGTCACGATCGCCACTTTGCCGTTCAGACTAAAAAAGTCCAGCGAGAAATTTTCCAAATCCATGTCTTGATTTCACCTCTCGGTTCGTATAATGGGTTACTGGGTGACTGCCCCTTTTTCAAGGAACGCTATTTCAACTGATCCATTGCAACCGGATCCATGTCGCTGTAAACCTTGTTCTCTCCGGCCATTGCCCAGATAAAGGCATAGCTGCCCGTTGCAGCCCCGCAATGAATAGACCAAGGCGGCGAAATGACGGCCTCCTCATTGTTCATGACAAGGTGACGGCTCTCGGTCGGTTCGCCCATCATGTGAAACATCCTTGCATTCTCGTCCAAATCGATGTAGAGATAGGCCTCCATTCTGCGGTCATGCGTGTGCGGCGGCATCGTATTCCACACACTGCCCGGGTTCAGCTGCGTTAATCCCATGACGACCTGACAGCTCTGGATTCCATCCTTGTGGATCATCCGGCGAATAATCCGGTCATTCGAGCTTTCTAAGGAGCCTAACCGGTCCCCCGTGATGCTGCTGAACGACACGTGCTGGGTAGGATATTCCTGGTGAGCTGCTGCCGAGAACAAGTAAAACTTAGCCGGTTTCTCAGGTGAATCACTCGTAAAAAGGAGCTCCTTCTTCCCTAGACCGATATACAGACAGTCCTTATTTTCCATCGCGTAGGACTCGCCATCCACAGACACCTTTCCGCTGCCGCCAACATTAAAAATGCCTACCTCTCGCCGTTCCAGGAAATATTCCGCTTTAATCTGATCATTGCCCTCTAGCGAAATCGCCTCCGCCACCGGCGTAATCCCGCCCATAATAACACGATCCTCCATCGAATACACCAGCTTGGTTTGACCAGGAATGAACAGATCCTGAATCAAAAAGTGCTGTCGAATCTGCTCGGTCGTCATCGCCTTGGCGTGCTCCGGGTGAACTGAGTACCTAATCTCCATAATCACATCTCCCTGTCGTGGATTGGCTTATCCTTGCTATTATCTAACGCCAAGTAATTGTTCCACATTGTGGACCAATGTTCCATATAATGATTATAGCGTTTTCATTGGAAAAAAGCATTACCTATTTCATCATTTGCTGAACCATTTTGCACGATAAACGAGCTTGTCCATTTTGCCGCATATTGCCCCGCTCCCGCTCCAATTGTTGTATTTCGTGCAGCAATTTAGACTTGATACGGCTTACAGACCACAGATTGTTGTATTTAGTGCAGCAATTTGGGGTTAATTGGGCCTACTGCCGCAATATTGTTGTACTTTCTACAACAATCCGGCCTGTAAGCCCAGGACTCGATTAGATTGTTGTACAAAATACAAAATTTGTTCCACCACCAACCCACTGCCGGTTTTCCGGTTTGCTATTAATCTAGTAGAAAATTCATTAACCTGAAAAAAACTCCGCCCCCTGAGGGACGGAGTCATTCCTTATACTCTACTACTACCTGTCATCAACCTTTAATGCCGCAAGTGTTCGATATTTCAGTGCTAATGGGAGGCGCATCCGATCATCAGACCATCCCGCACAATACCGCTTCGTACGGTCTAAGCGACACAGCGTCTCCTTCAAGCGCTAAAGTTGTGTCCTCATAATTACTTAACAATACCTTATATGCTGTAAAATCAGACAGCTCGGCGAGTGGATACCGGACGGATTCGGCAGAATGGTTTTGCAGAACAAGCCAGACCGTTCCTTCATAGCTCCGGGTATAGGCGTACACCTTCGGGTGGCCTTCCGACCAATCCCGGTAATCGCCATACACCATAACCGGATTGGCTTTGCGCAAGGAGATCAATTGCTGGTAAAAACGGTAGATGGAGTCCCGACTAGCCAAATCTTTTTGCACATGGATGTCCTTGTAATTTGGATTCACCCGAAGCCATGGCGTACCCTTCGTAAAACCGGCATTCGGTGAATCATCCCACTGCATGGGCGTACGGGAGTTATCCCGGCTCAGCGGCTGCAGGCTTGCCAGCACTTCAGCGGCAGGGCGCCCCTTGCCTGTCTCTTCCTCGAACTTGTTCAGCATGGCGATATCCCGATAATCCTCAATCGATTCAAAGCGGACCCCGGTCATACCGATTTCTTCCCCCTGGAAAATATAAGGCGTGCCCGGGAGCGTATGCACCAGCATGGCAAGCTGCTTGGCGGACCGGATGCGATGCTCTCCGTCATTGCCGTATCTGGAGACCTGGCGGGTATGGTCGTGATTGTTCAGAAACTGCGAATTCCAGCCTTCTTCCTTAAGCGCCTCGTACCAGTTCTTCTGAATCTCCTTATAGCGCAGCAGGTCCCAGGACGGCATATCGTCGGCAACCTGAAAATGGAATAGCATATTCAGCTCTTTCCGGCCTTCCGCCACATAAAGCAGCCCATCCTCCGCACCCACAAACGGGATCTCGCCCACAGTCATGATGTCATAGTGGCAAAGCACTTCTTGATGCATCTCCTGCAAGTAAGCATGAATGCCCGGCTGATTGCCAAGATACTCGAGATTGGCGGGGTTCTGCGCGTCCGGGAATCCTTTCTTTTTAGCCAGCAGGTTGATAACATCCATCCGAAAGCCGTCTATCCCGAGATTCAGCCAGAATCGCATCATCCGGTAAACCTCCTGGCGCAGCTCCGGGTTATCCCAATTCAGATCGGGCTGCTCCACCGCAAAGGAATGAAAATAATACTGTCCAGTCCGTTCGTCAAGCGTCCAGGCGGAAGGCTCGAAATACGATCTCCAGTTGTTCGGCGGGCCGCCAGCCTTGGCGTCCTTCCAAATAAACCAGTCCCGCTTCGGGTTGTCCCTGGAAGAGCGGGACTCCACAAACCAGGGATGCTGATCCGATGTATGATTGACGACCAGATCCATGATCAGCTTCATGCCCCTTTGATGGACGCCGTTCAGCAGCCGCTTGAAATCGTCGAACGTTCCCGCTTTATCCATCATGCCGTAGTAGTTCGAAATGTCATAGCCGTTGTCGTGGTCCGGCGATTCGTAAACCGGATTGAGCCAGATAACGTCGACGCCGAGCTCCTTGATATGATCCAGCTTCTCTGTGACGCCCTGCAGATCGCCATATCCGTCTCCATCCGTATCATAAAAGCTGCGCCAATACACTTGATAGACAACCGCTTCTTTCCACCATTTTCGCCTTGTGGCGTGATCCATCATCCTTGCCCCCTCCCCTTTCGAAATTTGCTGCCGCCGCCTTAACACCTTAAGCAGAAAGCAGCCCGCGCAGAAACTCCAGCGACAGTCTGCGCGTGTCCGGCAGTACGACGTCGGCCCCCACTGCCTTCAGCATCGCTTCACTACCGATACCAACGGCCGTCATGCCAGCCGCCTTGATCGCCGTGATGCCCGACTGGGCGTCCTCGATGCCGATGCAGAACTCAGGCGCGGCCCCCACTTCCTCCGCGCCCCGCAGGAACAGATCGGGAGCAGGCTTCCCGCGCGGCACCGAATCCGGGGGAACCACAAACCGGAACAGCTCCGACAGCTCAAGCGCCCGCAAAATTTGCGGAGCGTTTTTGCTGGCCGAAGCGACAACGGCCGGGATGCCAGCTTCCCGAAGCGCAAGCAGGAGCTCTCGGATGCCAGGGTAAACATCCGCGGGCTTGAGGCGATCCAGCAGCGATACATAATGGCTGTTCTTCCGCTCGGCCATATCCCGTTTCTCTTCAGCAGAATAGTCGTCTGCCTTGCCACCGTGCCTCAGAATCGTATCCAGCGACTCCATGCGGCTGATTCCTTTCAAATTTTCGTTAAATTCCCGGTCGATGGCGATGCCGAGCTCCTCGGCAAGCCGCTTCCAGGCTATATAATGAAATTCGGCCGTGTCCATAATGACGCCGTCCAAATCAAAAAGAACCGCTTGTAATTTCACAGTTGCTCCTCCACTCCATATTCCTTCTTTATTGATGCAGCGTCCATTCGATGATGCTATCCTTGCTCTCCAAGCGTTCCCCGCCGTGCTCCAGCGTCACCTGCCAGCCGTGTTCGTTCCGGACGGAAAGCAGGCTGCCCCCGCCTTCTTTTGGCGTAATCACGATGTCGAACTCGGCATCGCCCACTCGAAGGCCGGTTAAGCTACTGCTTTTGCCGCGCCAGGCCGAAGGAAGCTTCGGCGAAAGCGTAAGCCGCCGCTCGTGAGCCTCCGGCCGGACGCCGAAGAAATGGCGAATGATCGGAACCGCCAGTGCGTAAATCGTCCAGGCCTGAACCACGCAGCCGTAATCCGGCGACATTTCTGAAAATGAGCCGGGAAGCGCCTTGGAGAACGTGGCAAGCAGCCGCTCCAGCAAGTCCAGCGCTTCGTCCGAATTCCCGGTCGCCGCTTCAGCCACCGCATGGACGCCGGTCGAAATGGTCATCGTCCCCTGACGGTAGATACCGGACAGGTAGGTCCCGTATTCTCCCACATACTCGGGAGTTCTCATCGCAGCAAGCGCCCGACGAGCTTTATCCGGATCGGCTATGCCGGCTTCCATCGGCGTAACGATAACCCAGTTCTTGTTCAGCAGCCAAGCCCTGTCGGCTTCCTGATCGTCCACCTGCTCCAGAAGACGCCGCAAATAGGCGCCATAGCCAGCGATGCCATGCTGCTCCGACAGTGAAACCATATCGTCCACGCTTGGGATAATTTGAGCTGTTGGTGCAACCGCGTCGGCATACAAGCCTTCGGATTCACACCAGAACTCCTCGTTGACGGCCCGCACGGCGCGCTCCGCAAGCTCGGCATATTTGCGCCGGGCGGCTTCGTCCCCAAGCTGTTCGCTCATGCCGGCCATCGCCCGCAGCGCCTGGGCCGTATAGACGGCACTATCAATCAGTTCCATGTTCAACCCGGCGATTTCGATGATGCCATAGCCGGAAGGGAACAAATCGCCGTCCGGGTCCATTTCGCCCAGCAGCCAGTCGATGCCTTTTACGCAATACGCATAATGACGGCGTAGCAGCTCTTCATCGCCGGTCCAGCGGAAGCATTCCCATACAAATGCAATATAATGGGCCGTCTCCTGGGTGTTGCCCGGATTCGGTACCGCTCCTATCGTGGTGATCTCATGCACGATTCTGCCGTTGGCGTTGATTTCCTCCGACTTTCGAAGAATGAGATCAAGCGTATCCTTGGCAAGCTGCGGATCGCCGATCGCCAAGACCCCCTGCAGCGCGTAAGTGCTGTCGCAGCCGAACCACCATGGGTAAGTCGGCCCGCCGGCGGTCAATCCTCTGCCGATCCCATCCACGGTCTGCACCAGCCACTGATTGTTCCATTTGGTCCATTTGAACGCCTCGTTCAGCTGAGCCTCGCCGGAAATTTCAAGCCGCGCGCGATGTTCGACTGTTTCATAAACTTTCTGCTTCTCCTCAAGCAATGCGTCATACCGGTTTGAAATCGTCTCATACGTACGGACGCATGCTCCCTTCGACATATATGATCCGGCGGCGAACAGCCGGAACTCGAATTCCTCTTTATCGTTCAGTTCAATCTCGGTCCGGAAGGCCACACCCAGCCCGGCTCCAGCCGTAAACTCCGGCCCATACAGCTCCGATCCCGTTTCGATCGTGACCTGCGGCAAATCTGTGCCAACCTTGGTGTACCATTCATGCCGGCTGTCCTTGACCAGAACATCGCGTTCGGACACGACAACTGCCTCGTCCCGTTCCCCGTCCATGATGCCGATTTCATCGGAGAACCAAACCGGTCGAAGATCCGTGCGCACCAGCAGCTCCAGCCGAAGGCGCGTGGTTCCGCGACCATACGATCGCAGCTTGTAAGCAGACACAAATCCCTGCTCCCGCTCCGGCGCGTATTGAATGCGTTCAAGCGCCACCGGAATATGGCTGAGTCCGTGATCGTAGTCAAACCGGCTTCCCCAGGGTTCGTTCGTAAATCCGTCCGCTCTGGACCAAACAGAGATATTCCGGTCCAGGTCGGTCAGCTTGAGCCAGAAGCCGTCCAGCAGCTTGATCGGGTGCAGCCAGACGCCGCCCATTTCATTGGCCAGATGGTGGCCGAAGTCCGGGAAGAAGCCGTCTTGGGTTCCGCATATTTTAATATATTCGCTGGCGTTGTAGTAGAGATTGATGGGATGCCTGCTTGTTAATCCGGTCATGAGAATCCTCCTTGCGAGTCATTAGCCTTTGATGGCGGAAGAGATAGAGATGCCTTCTATGAAATATTTTTGAGCGGCGAAAAAAACGACGAGCGCAGGCAGCATGATAAGGATCGTAGCAGCCATCAGCATGTTCCACTCGACGTTATACAGCCCCTTGAACATCGAGAGGCCGAGCGCCAGCGTATATTTGTCGTTGGAATTCAAATAAATGAGCGGACCCTGAAAGTCGTTCCAGACGCCCATGAATGTGAAAATGGACACGGCGATCAGTGGCGACATGGACAGCGGTAAAAGGATTTTCGTAAAAATTTGCATCCGATTCGCGCCGTCGACAAAAGCCGATTCATCCAGATCGCGCGGAATTCCCCGCATGAACTGGCGGATCAGGAAGATATTGAAGGCCCCGCCCCCGAAAAATGCCGGAACGATCAGCGGTAAAAAGGTATCAACCCAGCCGATTTCCTTAAACATAATGAACATTGGAATCATGGTAACCTGGGAAGGCAGCATCATCGTAGCCAGCAGCACCAGGAACAAAAACTTTTTTCCTCTAAACTGGAACCGGGCAAAGCCATAAGCGCATAAGGCCGCCGAAAAAACGGTACCAATCATCACCGGAATGAGAATAATGATCGTATTCTTGAGGAATGTAAAAAAAGGAATCGCATTAACCGCATTTTTGTAGTTGCTCCAATGCCAAACGGTCGGGAAGAAGTTATCCTTGAACACCTCGGCCGGAGATTTTAACGATGTAAAAAAAGTCCAGGCAAGCGGAACGAGCACGACCACCGCCCCGGCAATCAGAATAAGAAAAGATACAATGCGCGCCAGGTTGATTTTTTGATTAACAGTATGGTTCACGGTGAAGTCCTCCCCCTTAATCCTTGTCATCGTCGCCCTGATAGTACACCCACATGGAAGAACTGCGGATGACGACAAGCGTGAAGGCCAGAATAATCACGAACAGAATCCAGGACAACGCCGAAGCGTATCCCATTTCATAATTCTGAAATGCTTTGTTATAAAGGTACAGGTTATAGAAAAGCGTAGAATTCAGGGGGCCGCCGTTCGTCATGACGAAGGCCTGTGTAAAATATTGGAATCCGCCGATAATGCCCATAATCAAATTGAAGAAAATGGTCGGCGAAATCATCGGCATCGTAATGCTGAAAAAACGCCGAAAACGCCCTGCACCATCCAGTTCCGCTGCTTCATACATGTCCTCGGGCACGCCCTGAAGGCCCGATAAATAAATGATGATCGTGTTGCCCACGCCCCATATGCCCATTACGATCAGCGCGCCAAGCGCATACGATGGGTCCTGAAGCCAGGCAGGGCCCTGGATGCCGAACCAGCCGAGAGCACGGTTAAGAATGCCGTATTCGGGATTAAAGATCATCACCCACATCATGGATACGGCGACGGCGGGAATGACCGACGGCATGAAATAAATGAGCCGGAAAACCTTCATGCCTCGGGTCCGCATATTAAGCAGCACCGCTGCCAGCAAGGACACGACCTGGTATAAAGGAACCGAAACAAGCGCAAAAATAAACGTTACTTTTAAGGACTGGTAAAAAAGCTCATCGTGGAAAATCGCCTTGAAATTGTCCAGGCCGACCCATTCGATAGACTTGACGCCGGTTATAATATCCCACTTGCTGAACGCCAAAAACAAAGAGAACAGCATAGGGCCGATCGTGAACAGCAGCAGTCCGACGAGCCAAGGGAGAATGAACAAATATCCGCCCCAATCCGATTTTGACTTACGCATGGCAGCCTCCTAGGTGAAGAGGGTGAAGCGTTTTTAACCTAGCGCTTCACCCGTCGGTTTTTTACTTAACTTTGCTATCTATGTTCTTTGCCGCTTCATCCAAGGCCCCTTTGACATCCTGCTTGTTCAGCAAAATTTTCTCCATGGCCTTCGTAAATTCCTCGACGAAAACCGGGCCGTTGGCGGACCGCATGGTCACTGGTTTCTTCGCGTAGTTCATCATTTCAATAACGGGTTTGTCCGCAACCTCCTTGGCCTTGACCTCGCCCAGCTCTTTCACGGTAGCAGGCAGAACCTTGCTGTTTTCAGAACGCAACTTCTGAGCCTCCGTGCCCGACAGCCACTTCACAAGCTCATAGGCTTCCTGCTTATGTTTGCCTGCGGCGTTGATGGCCCAGCCGGCGCTGGCAATGATGCTGCTGCGCGTTCCATCTGCGCCTTTCGGAATGAGAGCCGAGCCGTACTTCACGTCGGATTTGTCCAAATCGCTTTTAATCCAGCGACCCGTCACCATCATAGCCAGTTTGTCGGTCATAAACATGGAGGAATCTCCACCCATTGTTTCCGTATCCTGTGGCGTCGGCGATACACGATCCGGGCCGGTGGACAATGCGGCATATTTTTCGATCGCTGCTACCGTCTTGTCGCTGTTGATGAAACCTTCAGCTTTGGTTCCGTCCTCATTGGCAATGTCTGTCCCATGATCCCAAAGATACGTATAAAGCGGGTATTCCCATTTCCCGGCGTTAAAACCGAATTGGGTGTATTTATCCCCGTCCTTTTTGGTGAGCTTCTTGGCCGTTGCGACCAGATCATCCCAGGTCCAGTTTTCCGTCGGATACGCAATGCCCGCTTCGTCGAACATCCGCTTGTTGTACCACAAGGCGAGCGGATTAAAGTCTTTCGGCAAATAGTACTGCTTGCCGTTAATCCGCATGTTGTCGATCAGGTCCTTTTGGAAAATATCCAAAGAAAAGGAGGTGTCTTTCTTCAAATAGTCGTCCAGCGGTTCAATGACGCCCTTGTTGACATAACTGAAATAGTCGCCTTCGCCGATCAGGAATACATCCGGCGCTTGCCCAGCTGCCAGCGAAGTGGTCAGCTTGGTGCCGTAGCCGTCGCTTGGAATCGGCTCGAATTTCACCTGAATATTGGAATGAGCCTTGTTGAACTCATCCGCCAGCTGCTGTTCGTTGGATCCGGAAGCGACATCGCCCCAAACCGAAAACGTCAGATTCACTTTTTCGCTGCCCGCGCTCTTTTGATTCCCGTTGCCATTTCCACTTCCGCTATTGCCTCCGCCACAGGCAGAAAGTGTAAGCGCCACCATCAGGATTAATGCCCATGTTGCTGACCATTTCTTTTTCATTAGATTGACCTCCCCTAATTTTTCAATACGAGATTTGTAATTGTTTGGTAAACTTCATCTCTCGCCCATGAACGGTGAGACTTACTTCTGCTTCGCCATCCGCTTCAATACGGAGCAAATGCCGCTCAAGCTCCACCTTCAAACGCTGACCTTGCCAATAGAGAGGGAAGGAAAGCTCTTCCCAGGCATCCGGCAAGCTCGGATTCAAGTGCAGCTCGCCGCCCAGCATGCGCACGCCGGCGAATCCCAATACGACGCACTCCCAAATGCCTCCGAGCGAAGCGGAATGGATACCGGCATCGGAGGAATGCATATAAGGGCCGAGATCGATTTCCGTAGCGCGCCGGAACAGCTTGTAGGCAAGCTCACCGTCACCGAAGTCATTGGCCAGAATGCTGTGCGTCGACATGGAAAGCGAGGAATCATGAAGCGTCTTGTCTTCGTAATAATCATAATTGGCCCTTTTGATTTCCGGCGCAAACCGATCTTCCAGCAAGAAGAACAGCATCATGATATCCGCTTGCTTGGATACCTGCATCGCACCAACCTGATCCAGGTTGTAATCGTCAAAAATGCTGCCTACCTTGCTTTGCGCCTTGTACGGGGACAGATCGATCACCTTTTTTTGCAAATAGGTGTCGTCCTGCGGAATAATGCCGGACTCGTTCGGCTCAGGCAAATAAATCAGCTTCGCTTTTGCGATCCACTCAGCCATGGCCTGTTCCAAGGACAGCTTTCTGTTCAGTTCCTCAAACAGCCGGGGTTCCCGCTCTCGCAGCGTCTCGTAATATTCCATTGCCAATTGGATGTTGAAATGAGCCATATAGTTGGTAAACGCGTTGTTGTCCACGTGTTCTTTATATTCGTCCGGCCCGACTACCTCGTTAATCTCATAACGGCCCTTCGCCTCATTCCACTCTAATCGGCTCGCCCAGAACCTTGCCGTATCGAAGATGATTTCGTAACCGAACCGGTTCATGAAATCCTGGTCTCCGGTAGCCTTGTAATAGTGCCAGACGGCATAAGTGATGTCGGAGGTAATGTGCTGCTCGATAAAGCCGGACCAGATCTTGGTCTGCTCTCCGGTGACGATGTCCACCTGTCCCCAGACCGGCGTCACTTCTCCATCGCTAGGCCAGCCTGCCTCCCAAGGGTACATCGCGCCGGAATAGCCGTTTTCCTTCGCCTTGGCTCTTGCGCCTTCGAGTCCCAGATAGCGGTATTCCAAAAGCGCACGGGCAACGACAGGATTGCTATAAATATAGAATGGGAGAATAAAGATCTCTGTATCCCAGAAAGAATGGCCTTTATATCCTTCACCGCTCAGACCTTTAGCGCCGATCCCCATGCGATGGTCATGAGCTGGCGTCATGATGACTAAATGATAAATAGCAAAGCGGATCGCAAGCACATCGAACGAATGGGCTGATTTCAGCGATATATCGTATTGCTGCCACACTTTTGCCCATGCGGCGCAGTGTTTCTCAAACAACGCATCGTATCCGGCCGAGTGCATGCTTCGTAATTCCTCAAGCGCCGTTTGTCTTACCCGATCCAGCGAAGAATCTCCGTCAAATTCCCGGTCGCGGCTCGTGAAAACGGTTGCCAGCTTCTCAAACGCAAGCGTGCTTCCTTCCTCCAGCTTCACGGAATAGGAGACCGCAACCCTGCGACGATCGATGTCCATCTTGGGAGCCAGGTCCGTCTTCTCTCCGTTTATTTTTACATGATGGGCCGCCCCCAGAACAAAGTCAACTTTTGACTCGGTCGTGGTTTGAATCAGCTCCAGATACGTTTTGTCGTAAATGCGCTTCTCTCCCTCATGAAAATGCTGGCTGCCGCTGTTAGTGGCCTGACCGTCGATGCCCGAGCGGACAACCAGTGATACATCTCCTCCTTCCAGCGGAGTGATTTCGGCCAAAAGTCCGATCTGATGTAGGCGGTCAAGAGATACGAAGCGGCGGAAGCGGAAACGGATTTTCTTGCCCCCGTACTCCCAGACAAAGCTGCGGACCAATTCGGCGTCCCGCAGATTCAGCGAGCGTTCGTAATCGGTCACCGTGCCGCGTTCCAGAGAAAGGCGGGTACCGTCAATCACAATATCCAGCCGGGTCAAATCGGCCGCATTCGGCAGCTCGCTGACTTCGAACTCGTCAAATTTGTTGAATGTACCGTTGACGAGCAGGTTTCTCTTTTCCCCGATGTACGGTTCTTCGGAAGCTGAGCGAAGACCCATGTAACCGTTCCCGAGAGACATGACCGCCTCAGCTTTGCCGAGCGCCAAAGGATGAAACTCTACCTCGGAAAATATCCAATTTCGTAAATCGTCGGACCGTATGTTGTCGTAGCTGAGCATGGTATACTCCCTTTTTCTATAATTTTGAAAGCGCAACCTAAATCGTTTTCGAAACTTGGCAAAAAAAGTTCGAAAACGATTTCGAATAAACCAAAAATAAAAGGCCTTGCAGGTCGAAAACGTTTTCGATGCTATTATTGCACTTTTACCGTCTCTCTGTCAACAATTTCGAACGGTAGAATTTTATGATATCCCCCCGGCCGATGCTCCAGCATATTTACCACCTGTTCAAAAGCAGTATATCCGATCTTCGTGAAGTCCTGTCTCACCGTTGACAGCTTCGGCGTCGTGTAGCTGGACAGAACGATATCGTCAAACCCCATAATCGAAAGATCCTCGGGGATGCGAACATTCAGTTCTCGGCAGCGGCTCATAAATCCAATGGCCATCAGATCGCTGGAGATAAAGACGGCCGTAAGCTCGGGGTGCTCCCGCAGGTATGGTTCGGCAGCTTCATACGCGACCTCTTCGCTAAAGTCGGCTTCAATAACCCGGCCTGGATCGAAGCTCAACCCGTTGGCTTCCAGCGCCTCGCGATAGCCTTGAAGACGATGCACGCTGACAGCGGCAAAGCTATGGCCGTTCACCATACCGATTTCCCGGTGGCCTTTGCCGATCAGGTATTCCACCGCTTGTCTGGCAGCCCCGACATTATCGGTAATCACCGATCCTGCATGCGGGCCAACGATGTCCGCGTCCACCACCACGCAAGGAAGCTCGCTGTTCACCAGCTCCTCGAAATAAGGGTCCGTCGTCCGCAAGCCCGAAATGACGACCCCGGCGATCTTGTTTTCCTGGCAAAATTGCCAATACGACTTATCCTGCTGCTCGGACAAGCTGCGCGTATAAATGACCACCTCATACTGATAACGCTGCGCAGCCGCGTAAACGCCTCTTATGGTCTGAAACAGGACGCCGTCCTTGACGTTGGACTGCTCGAAGTTGGAAATGATCAGCGCAATGGTCTTCGTAACCTTGTGCTTCAGATTTTTGGCCAGCATATTGGGAAAATAATTCAGTTCCTGCGCGGCCTGCATCACCTTTCGCTTTGTGGCTTCACTTACATCCGCATAGCCGTTAAGCGTTTTCGATACGGCCGAAATGGAGACATTGGCCCGCTTTGCTACATCCTTAATTGATACCATTTGTCTTCACCACAACATTTCTTTAGATTCAAATACTATTGTATCGGTTACCGGCAAAATAGCAACCTAAAGCAATTCACAAAAACTGCTCGGGAATCCCCTTTTTCCAAATAAGAAAAACCTAGCCCGCGGCTAGGTCCTTTTGCGTTTGCTCACATCATATAGGTTCTTGCCTCTCTCACCATCTACCACTAAATGTATTTAGTACATCTATTTCTGGACAAAATGTAGCTTTTTGAATTTTAGCTGCAAGAGTTATTTTGTTCCTTTTAGCTGCACTTTTTGCACGTCTGTTGATTAACCAAAAAAAGGGTAGCAAAAAGGCCCCACATTCGGTAAAGTGTTTGTACCCCTACAAACCATCCGAAACGAGGCGGCCTCATGAAAAAGTCTACTTCATTATCAAACATTCTGCAATCCGTGATTTCCAAAGAAAGAATGC